>CALXUW010000024.1 GCA_944391795.1 uncultured Clostridia bacterium | reverse complement strand
TTTCTTTTTTATTAACTCTATATTTATATGAACGAGGTTTTGGTCCTAATGCTATACCACCTTTAATCCATTGTGGAGCTCTTATAGAACCTTGTCTTGCTCTACCTGTTCCTTTTTGTCTCCATGGTTTTCTTCCACCACCAGAAACTTCTGCTCTTGTTTTTGTACTTTGTGTACCTTGTCTTTGATTTGCTAAGTAATTTACAAGTACTGCATGTACTATGTTTTCATTTGGTTCGATTCCAAATACGTTTTCAGCTAATTCTAAATCACTTACTTTTTTACCTTTTATATCATATACGTCTACTTTTGGCATAGTCTATTTCCTCCTTCCTTTCTATTTGCTAGCCTTTACAGCTGATTTTACTTTTAAGATAGCACCTTTTGCTCCTGGTACACTACCTTTTACTAATATTACGTTTTTATCCATATCTACTCTTATAACATCTAAGTTTTGTATTGTAACTGTAGCTTTTCCCATATGTCCTGGTAATTTTTTACCTTTAAATACTCTACCTGGTGTTGAAGTAGATCCCATTGAACCTGGTCTTCTGTGGTACATTGAACCATGTCCCATTGGTCCTCTTGATTGTCCATGTCTTTTTATAACACCTTGGAATCCTTTTCCTTTTGTTGTTCCTTGAACATCTATTTTTTCTCCTGCTTCAAAAACATCTGCTTTTACTTCATCTCCAACTTTGTAGTTTTCTACATTGTCTATTTTGAATTCTCTTAAATGTTTTTTGTTAGCAAGTTTTGCTTTTGCAAAATGTCCTTTTTCTGGTTTGTTTATATGTTTATCTTTTATTTCGCCAAACCCTAATTGAATTGCATTGTAACCATCTGTTTCAACTGTTTTTACTTGTGCTACAACACATGGTCCAGCTTCTATAACTGTTACTGGTACAACATTTCCTTTTTCATCAAATATTTGTGTCATACCTACTTTTCTTCCGATTATTCCTTTTTTCATTTTATTTCCTCCTAACTATTGGCTGATATTTTGTATTACATTACAATTTTTATAAATGTTATATCAGCTTGGTTTTGATGATTTTTCTATAATTTAATTTCTATGTCAACACCAGCTGGTAATTCTAATTTCATTAAACTATCAACTGTTTTTTGTGTTGGATAAAGAATGTCTATAACTCTTTTATGTGTTCTCATTTCAAATTGTTCTCTTGAATCTTTGTCTTTGTGTGGAGAACGTAAAATAGTTACTATTTCTTTTTGTGTTGGTAATGGAATAGGACCTGAAACCTTTGCTCCTGTTTTTTTAGCAGTATCTACTATCTTTTCAGCAGACTGATCTAAAACTACATGGTCATATGCTTTTAGTCTTATTCTTATTTTTTCACTTGTTGCTATGTTGTTTGCCATTGTAATTTTCCCTCCTTTTTTATTTTTTTAGTTTTTAATTACCGTGGCAAGTTAAAACGCACTCTCGTGTTTTGAATTTTATTTTTATAAAAAAGACTTTGTTAGCTTGTTTTCTTATGTATAATAGCTAAGGGTCTTTTTTTAGTAAAAATAATTTTCATAATAAAAGCCCAAAATATGCATGATAATTCTGGGATAAGTGCTAAATTTATAAAACTTACCGCCTGGTCTTTGCCATGACATACTCCACCAAAGTTCCCTCCATCCCTTTATTTTGTAGGAATGTAGCCACATTTGGCTTCAACGCTAAATTCATGCTCATATATTATATAATGGTTTTGGCTTTTTTGTCAACAGATTTTTCCAAAATTGTTAAAGTTTTTATCTATTTATGCTAGTAATTAAATAGATTTTTTAATATAGCTTTATATCTTTTAAAAATCGGATGATTTTTATCTGCTCCATTTATGCAACTTTCGTATACATTGGTGTAATACCATTTTTGTTTATCCTTTTTCCTTTTTAATGAGCCATATGCTTTTTCTTCTCCATATAATTCTATACAATCAGATAAATCTTCTAAATTGCTAATTTTGTCACAAGCCACTATTAATTTTGATCCTAGAGGTGCATTTTTTATTTGCTCTATTGTGTGTTTTTTTCTCTCTTCCCATTCTAAAGATTTATCTGGTTCTGATGCATCATATACATAATCTCTAACTTTTTTTCCAAATTCTTTTTCTATATCTTCAAATTCATATTTGGTATCTTCTACTACATCATGTAATATTCCGGCTGCTACAACATCTTCGTCACATCCATTTCTTTGTAGAATCATTCCTACTGTAAATGGATGAAAAATCATATTAACGTCTTCTACCTTTCTTTTTTGATCTTTATGTGCTTTAGTTGCATAGTAAATTGCATACTCTATTTTATCTTTTCCTCTATACATATTTATCCCTCCTTGAGAAATTATACATAAATATTTATAATTTATCAAGAAAATATTTACATTTTATGAACAAAGTGATATTATTCGTATGTAAGATATTTTGTATTAATATACTCTTTGAATAGGAGGTTAGTGGATATGCAAATGCCGTTCACTATTGAGTTTATGGGAACTCCCGAAGCAGGTAAAACAAGTTTAATTCATCGGCTGACAAATTATTTAGAGACAAAAGGATTAAAAACTTTTGTTGTACAAGAATCTGCCGAACTGCTCCCTTCCTTTTTTCCAAAAGGAAGTATGGAAGCACATTATTGGATAAGACTTAAAGCTGCTTTAAGTCTTTTGGAAATCCAGGTTTCCAAAACAAATTACGACGTGATTCTAATTGATAGAGGAATCATTGATAGTTTTTTTTGGAATAACTATTATGCAACTCTAGGTAAAATTTCTTTTGAGACTGATAGTCTTGCAAAATCTTTTTTTAAATCGATTGGGATTCAATATCCCGATTTAGTCATTCTCCTTAGGGCCTCTATTGATGAGTCCTTAAAAAGGCGTGGTGGTGAAGGCCGTTTAGTAAATCGTAAGTTTTTAAAAAATTTTAACGATAAACTAGACGAGTTTAAAAAAACGATTCAATTACCTATTTTTGAATTGGATACTACCAATTTAACTCAAGAAGAGGTTTTCAATACTGTCATAGCTCATATTCCAACATTATGACAAAAAACTTCAAACTAATTCTTTTTTTGCATTAGTTTGAAGTTTTATTTATTTAATCATTTTCTATGATACTATCAATTGATTCTTGTCTCATTTGTTTTATAAGTTTACAACTATTATTTAATTTGTTTTGTTCTTCTTCATTTAAATCTAGTTTTAATAATTCTCTAACTCCATTGCTATTTACAATAGCAGGAACTCCTATATATATATCATCTTGACCATATTCTCCATCTTTTAAATATGTTGAAACTGTTAAAATTGCATTTTCATTGTCAAGTATTGCTCTTACTAATCTGTTTAAAGCCATTCCTATTCCATAGTATGTTGCTTTTTTCATTTCTATTATTTCATATGCTGCATTTACTACTCCTTGATGTATGTTTTCTAATGTATTCATTGGATGATTGTTGTCTTTCATAATATCTTTTACTTTTTTGCATCCTATATATGCATGATCCCATGAAACAAATGATGAATCTCCATGTTCTCCCATTATATATGCATGTATATTTTTGCTAGATACTTTGAAATAATCTGCCATCAAATAACGTAATCTTGCTGTATCTAGGACTGTTCCTGAACCTATTACTTGATTTTTTGGTAATTTTGAAACTTTAGCTACAACATATGTCATTAAATCAACAGGATTGCTTGCTACTACTATTATCCCATTAAAACCACTTGCCATTATGTCTTTAGTTATTTGTTTCATTATTTTAGCATTTGTTGTAGATAATTCTAATCTAGTTTGTCCTGGTTTTTGAGCTATTCCTGCTGTAATTACTACTACTTCGGCATCTTTGCATTGTGAATAATCTCCTGATTTTATTACCATTTTTTGTGGTGCAAATGGTAATCCGTGTGATAAATCCATTTCTTCACCTATTGTTTTGTTTTTGTCTATGTCTATTAATATAAGTTCATTTATTCCCCCTCTATTTAACATTGAATAAGCCATACTCATTCCAACAAAACCTGTTCCGACTAATACAACTTTTCCTTTTTTCATATTATACACACTCCTTTTATGTTAATTTATAAACAACATGTATTATTATAACATTATTTTTCCTTAATTTAAAGATTTTATTTTACTTTTTTTATTTTTTGTGTTATAATTTTAAAAAAATTCAAAGTAAGGAGTGCTTTTTTATGAGTTCAAATCAAAAAAACGCTACTACTTTGGCTGAGGATAAGGTTTTAATCTTATATATATTAAATCTGATTGATAATGACTTTAGACAAGATGATTTGTTTAAAATAATTTCTTCTATAAATGATATTAATTATTTTTATTTTAAACAAATATTAACAGATTTAATAGATTCCAAATTAGTAGGTACATACACTAAAGAAGAAGAACCAGTAATTAGAATAACCTCACAAGGAAAAAATGCATATATTCTTACAAAAGATGTATTACCGGGAATATTAAAATTAAAAGCTGATCATGTTTTTCAAAAAGAATTTGCAAATATAGAAGAAGAAGCTTCTGTAATTGCCGAATTTATACCAAAAAATGAAAATGATTATACAGTAAAATGTAAAATTGTAGAAAATAACGAAACAATTTTTGAAGTAAAAACCTTTGTAGGTTCTAGAGATAGAGCAAAACGCATTGTAGATAACTGGAATAAGAATGCAACTAAAATATACCCAGAAATTTTAAATATGCTTTTAGATAATAAAAATTTAAATTAATTAATTTTAAAAAAGTTTATTAGCAATATGTTCTGTTACTAATAAACTTTTTTATTCTTATACTTTTTAATATATATTTTTCTTTATCAATATTTTATTTTTCTTATTTTATATAATATTTTTCTTTACTTAAAAATCAAACATATAATTGAAAAAATAAGTACTTTAATCATAATATTCATAAAAAAATTATAATTAACACATTTTATTCCTACTTCATTTATTTTATCAAATCCTGCAACAAATTCTTCTATTTCTTCTTTTGATGATATTTTTTCTTCTTCTAAATATTCTTTGGCTAAATATCTTGCTTTTATCATTGCATCATTTTCTAAATATATTCTTACCATATAATATATTAAACTTAGAATTAGTAAAATTGACAAATACATAATTTCATTTGGTAAAAGTTTAAATATAGCAAGTATAGATATTATTAAAAAATATAATAAATATATGTTAGAAAATATAAAATTAAAAGCTAATATTTTTTTATCTTGTATTGAGTGTAAACATTCATGAGCAATTGTTTGAATTCTTGTATATGTATTTTGTATGTTTGCTATTATTATTTTATTTGTTATAAAAATATATAAACTTGCTTTTGCTTCATTTTGTTCTTCTATTTGTACTTTTTCGTTTTTTAATTTTTTTAAATATTTTTTGCAAAGTTCTATGTTTGATGGATATTTTTTTGATAACTCATCTAATTTTTTGTCTTCACCTATTTGTTTTATTTTTTTTATATTGTAATTAAATATGTATGCTAAAATGATAATTGATATTAATGAAATAATTGTTATTACTATAAATTCCATATTTTTTGCTCCTTTTATTATATATTTTTAATTATATAATAAAAACAATCCAACATTTTTTTATTTCATTACATCTACAATAGCGTCACCAATTATTTTGTTTACATCTGCAATTATTATATTAAATTTAGTTTCGGCATCAAAATATCTTCTTGCATCATCTATTTCTACTAATTCTTTGTACATTTCTTGCATTTTTTTATATTTTTCTTCATTTTGTTTTCCTGTTTGCATAGCTTCTAGTTGTACATCATATCTTAGTTTTTCGAATTCTGCCATTTTTTCTTTTAGATTTGTATTTAAATTTAATGCTTGTTTTGCCATTTTATAGTTCATGTATTCTTCTGAACCGTTTTATTTCACTAGCTAGCATATTTGCTGTATCATATATGTTCATTTTATTTATCTCCCTTCTTGTTTGTTTTTTGTTTTACAATCCATTTTTATATTATTATTCTACAACGTTTTCATTTTCTTGTGATTCTAAATCTTGCACTTCTGGTGCTTCTATTACTACATTGACATCTTTAGGGCAGATGTTTACAAATGTATTTCCATCATTTACTTTTATTTCATTTCCTTCTAAGTCTTTATATACTGTTTGTTCTTCTCTTGATGTTTTTTCACATTTTATTTTTATTGCTTTACCATTTGTAATATAGTATCCATCAAATGTTCCTATATTTTTTAAACCTTGTCTTCCTTTGTTTTCACTGTCTTTTAATGTATAATTATCACAGAAAGTTATTATTATATTTTTGGTTGTTACTGGTTCTTCGGTTTCCCAATCAGTTTGTTCTTTATTTCTTGCATATCTTACATATACCTTTTTTTCTTCATCATATACATATTTTACAGTTTGAAGGGTTGAGTGTGGTATTGTAACTGTTATAGCACCTTGCCCAGATTCTAAGTTTACTTCATCTGTTACATAGTTTAATACACTTTCTTTTGTAGATGTAGTTTTATAATTTTTGTTTTTGGCTGATTGTAATAATTTTTCATTACTTGTTACTGCATTGTGTGGTACTGATTTGTCTTTTACTCTCCAAAATGTTGTTCCGTCTTCTGCTATTCCATTTATATCATCTATGTCATATTTTTTTATATCACTTTGTGCTTGTGGACTTTGGCCAAAATGTGTATATATTGCATCATTTTCCATAGCATAATCTATAAAGTAATGTCTTGCACTTCTTACAGGTCCTATTTTTTCTATGTTAGCTCCTTTAAATAGTGCCATTAATCTTGTTTCTCCACCTTCTACTATTATTTCATATACCATATATGCATTATTTAAACCTGCTTGTGGCCATGCGCTACTGTGATTGTCTATCATAACTGCAATTGGTCTATCATTTCCTTTAAATATTTGTACTTCTTTTTCTTCCTTTGTTTCTTCATTATTTGCTATTTTAGTTTGGTCTTCATTAGCAATTACTTGTGTGTTTTCTTTATCTTTTGTAATTTTATATACTAGAACAGCTCCTGCTACAATTATTAAAATAACTAATATTGCAATTAAAGCTTTGACTCCGCCTCTTTCCATAAGACATCCTCCTTAAGATTTCCTTTAGTTTCTTACTATTTTTAAATCGTTTAATATTTTTTCCTCTTTAGGTCTCATTATTTTTTTGTCTTCTTCTTTTATATGGTCATATCCCATTAGGTGATAAAATCCATGTACTAATAAGTAACTTAGCTCTCTTTCAAAACTATGATTGTATTCTTCTGCTTGCATAGCTACTTTTTCTATTGAAATTACTATGTCTCCTAGGACATCTTCAAACTCAAAATCTTTTTTTCTAATTTTTTCTTCTAACTCGTCCTTTTTAAACATCGGAAAAGAAAGCACATCTGTTGCTTTGTCTATATTTCTATATTGTTTGTTTATTTTTCTTATATTTTCTAAATTAGTTAATGTTATTGTTATTATCAATTTTGAATTCTCTAAATTTTCTTCTTTAAAGCATTTTTCTATTACTTTTTTTATTGTTTCTTCATATTTATTATTTTCTTCTATATCTTTATATATTATTTCGTACATATTATTTTACTTCCTTAATTTTTATATAGTTTCCTTGTGATGTGTATGAATTTTTTAATTGTTTCATCACTCCGTAGTCTACTAATTTTCTTTTATAATATTTTAGTATTTTTGAATAGTCTGTTTTTTCATTTCTTAATTTTTTAATGTCATCTTTTATAAATAGAATTTCTTTTTGTCTTACATATTCTATAAAGTCTGTTTCTTTTAGTTTTGTTATTTCTTTATATTTATTCCAAAATTCTTTGTATTTTTCTCTTTCTTTTGGTGAGTCCCAATATACTTTTGTTGATAATAACTTTACATTGTAATCTTCTATTAGGTTTATTAGCATTGAGTATGCTCTTTCTCTTTTTGATGCAAGTTTTGTATCTTGAACTAAAACTCTTGCATCTTTTAGAAGTTTTTTATAACATTGTTCTGCAACTATTAGTGGTAAACTATGTGTAAATAGTTTTCTACTTATATTTAATAATATCATATTTTTTTCTATATTATCTTTTGTGTCTAGTTTTCCTACTGTGTAAATTTCAAATTTTTCATATTCTGATACTACATCTTTTAGTTTTTCATCAGTGTTTATTTCCATTTTTAGTGATAATATATTTTGAATGTAGTCTTCTAAGGTATAAAATATTTTAGTGTAGACCCATTCTTTGCTTGAGTCATATATATTTGTTGTATCTGCAACTTTTATTGAATAATTTTTTAGAATTGATTTATATAAATTATCCATTTTTGAGATATAGAATGTATTGTATTTTTCTACTAATTTTTCTTTGTTACTTATTTTTATTCCTTCATAGTCTAAGTCTATTAAATATTTTTGTTTTCTATATTTATATTCTATGTATTCATTTTCTTTTAGGCTTGTTACTTCATAGTATCTTGATAATGCATTTTTTTCGAATTCTGAGGCTGAGCCATTTTTTACTTTTTTGTATATTGAATCCATTACATATTTGTCTAAGGCTTCTAGGTATGCTTCATATGCTGTATCAAATTTTTTTTCTACTTCTTCTTTATCATATGATGTATCATCTGATGTGTAATTTTCAAATGCTTTTAGCATTGCATTTCTTTTTATAGATATTAACATTCCATTAATACCTATTTTTGTTGGTATTAATATTTTTGTTAATGTATTTGTTATTTTATTAAAAAATGTTTTGTCTACTCTTGTTATTCTAAGACTTCTTTCTTCCACATTAATCATCCCTTCAAAATACAATTTTTTCATTAGTCCCTATGTTTTCTAAAACTTCATATGTAACATATACGTCTATACTTTCTTCTTTTTCATAGGTATTAATATTTTTATTTATTATTTTTGATTTGTCTTCAATTTCCCTATCTAATTCTTCTTGTAGTTCTTGTATCCCTACGTTTTTTGCTTCTTCTACTTGGTAGTTTTTTTGTATTTCTTCTACTTCTTTATTGGTTGTTTTTATTATAGAAATTGGTAAATAAAAATCTGAAAATAATCTAATTTTTTCTTCGTTTTCTATTGTATCATAATTTTTAAATTTTGAAACCCCTTTATGCAAATTTATTTTAAAATTATTAAATTTTATTGCATATTGTTCTTCTATATTTCCTGTTTCTTTTCTTTCTATTGTAGAATATTTTATATTTTTAGATTTTGTATACCATACTTTTGCTTCTATTTCTCCTTTACTATGTACATATCTTATTCCTGTATATTTTCCTTCCATCCAACCATTTATTAGTACATCTCCTACATTTACAGTATCTCCTACTTTTACATTTACGGTTCCTGATGCTGCATTTATTTTTGTTATTATTCCTGCTTTGTTTGAAACTATATTACAATAATCATCTTCATCTATTATTTGTGGTTTTTCGTCTGCTTTTACTAGTTTTACTATTGCATTTGTACCTTTTAATTCTATTCCCATCCATGCTACATCATTTCTTTCTAATCTTATTTTGTTTATTATCTCTTTGGTATCTATTTTTGATTTTAAAGCTCCTACTTTTAGTCCTGCATTTTCTATGTTTTCTTCTATATTTTCCATTTCTAATCCATTTTCTTCTTGTATTTCCACATTCCATATATAGTTTGAGGATAAGGCTATTAGTAGTATTATTACTATAAGTAGTATTAAAAAGATTTTTCTTTTTTTATATTTGTGTATTTTGAATGGTAAACCTTTTTTGCTTTCAATTTTTACTTTGCATTTTGTTTTTCTTGCTATTTGACAAATCTTTTTAAAATCATTAATGTTTGCATTTAATTTTAGTTTTATATCTTCTTTTCTTTTTAGATTCCAAATAAATATTTTGTTATTTTTGCATATGTTTATAAATCTTTCTATATAATATCCTTCTATTTTTAGGCTTAAATATCCAAATATATAACTAAGTAATATTTTAATAAACATTATTTATCTCCTTCGTCTATTGTTCTTTCGATTTCTATGCTTTCTATTTTTCCTGTAACTTTAATATCTTCATTTGTCATGTTAGTTAAATTTAGGTTATATCCATTTATATTTATGATTCCTATATATGTATTTATTCTTACAAAAAATTCTTCATATTCTAATATTCCTTTAAAGTTTTCTATAATCATTTCGTCAAAACCTGTTACTATTAATTTTGGAATATTAGAATATACTTCTTTGGGTAATTCTAATATTTTGTCTAGTCTGTTAGTTTTATTTTTTTTCATCGACTTCTCCTTACTTTTCAAATTCATCTAAAGATTTAAATTCATATCCCATATTTTTTGATTCTTTTATTACACTATCTAATATATTCAAATTTGTTTTTGAGTTTGCATGTAATAACATTATTTCTCCATTATGTAGGTTTTCTATTATTTTTTGTTTAGATTTTTCTTCATTTGGTTGATTGTTTTCATTCCAATCTTCATAGGCAAATGACCACATTACTGTTTGGTAACCTAATGAATTTGTGTATTCTAGTGTTCTTTTACTAAATTCTCCTTTTGGGGGTCTTATATATTTCATTTCGTAGTTAAATTTTTCGTAGATTGCTTGGTGTAGGTCCATTACTTCTGTTTTCATTTTTTCTTCGGTTAGTTCTGGCATACTTTTGTGATTTACTGTATGATTTCCTAATTTCTTAATGTCTAATTTTTAGCGATTGATTAACCGCTTCTATCATTTATTTATATGTACTTATTTCGTACTAATATTAGGATGATTTTGAAAAGTAAATTTAATTTTTATATTTTTTTCTTTATCAAATTCAATTTTTTCAATTAATTTTTCTAATATCATTTTATTTGGTTTTTCCATTTTTAAGAACTCTTTTGCAATTTGTTTTATTTCCTCAAAATTTATTTTCGGTGATTTTTTATTGTTTTCTTCAAGTTGCGCTTCTGTTTCTTTTATTTCTTTAAAAATTTTATTTCGCTCTTTTTGCTTTTTTTCATAAATAATTTTAAAATCCTCTATTTGTATAATTTTATTTATTTTGTCTTGATATATTTCTTCAATTGTATTTTCTATATTTTGTAGTGTGTGTTTTAATTCTTGTAGTTTTGTTTGTAATAGATTACTTTTTGTTTTAGATCCTTTTTCTGCCTGTTCATATATCTGTTTTATTTCTTTTTCTGTTAAGTTCACTTTTTTTATTTCTTCTTTTAGTTTTTCATCTACCGCTTCTTCTATCAAATTTGCTGAAATTTGTTTGCAATCACATAGTCCTTTGTAATTATTTCTTTTAGAACAAATAAAATAGGTTGCTCTCCAAACAGTTCCATTTTTTCTTTTTTCTTCTCGACATCTTAAAGTTGCTTTATTTCCACATTCTCCACAATATACCAATCCTTTAAGTGGATGGTCATATTTTCTATCTCTAGTTTTGGTATATCCATTTAATTTATCTTGTGCTTTATTCCAGGTTTCAATATCTATAATTGGCTCATGCATATTTTCTAGGACAATGTGCTCTTCTTTTTTTGTGCATCTTACTTTTGCTATTTTATGACTTACTTTTTGAAATTTTCTTCCTACTACACTTCCTAAATACACTTCATTTCTTAAAATTTTTCCTATTTGGCTTCTTAGCCACACATATTTTCCACTAGGATTTACACTTTTTCTTTTCATATATGTAGGTATTTTTAAATATATTGCTGGTGGTTCTATTTCTCTTCTATTTAGTTCATCTGCTATCTTTATTGTTGACATTCCTTTATTTACATACATATCAAATATTTCTTTCACTACTTGTGAACTATATTCATCTATTACTAAATGATTTTTTACATTTTTGTCTTTTTTGTATCCATAAGGGGGAATTCCTGCTTGATATTCTCCTTTTTCTATTTTTCTTTGCTTTACACTTTTTATTTTGTTTGATATATCTTGTGCATAATAGTCATTAAAGCTTAGCTTAAATGTTAAAAATTGCAATCCATCTGGCTTTATTGTGTCTACATTAT
>CALXUW010000023.1 GCA_944391795.1 uncultured Clostridia bacterium | reverse complement strand
CTATATTTTAGTTTTAAAAACAAGAGTTTGGTAGAAATTACTATAAATTTAGATTAATAATTGGAGCTTAGGCTACCATTTCCCCATTTTTCTCTTTTCCTTGTGGGGGATTATGTTAAAAAAATTTTCTTAAATGTGTGAAACGGAATAATTTAGAAGCTCTTTACGAAATAATTGGAATAATGTTCCGTAAAATTTTATTAAAAATAAAATTTTACGAAGAAAAAGGTTCCAATTTTTCGTATAGAGCTTCTTAATTATGTAGTTTCGCCATTTAAGAAAATTTTTTAACATAATCACCCCACAATGGAAAGCGTAAAAAGGCAGAAATGGTGACATCAAGCTCCAATTATTAATCTAAATTTATATGACCTAATTTTTCTTAAAAAATCCCCTCAACATTTCCATTTTCATCTATATCTATATTTTGTGCAGCAGGTTCTTTAGGAAGTCCCGGCATTGTCATTATCTTCCCCGCAAGTACAACTATAAAACCAGCTCCAGCCTTTAACTCTATTTTTCTCACATGAATATTATATTTACCCCTACACTCTAAATCCTTAGGATCATCAGAAAACGAATATTGAGTTTTAGCAATACACACTGGGAAATTTTGATATCCCATTTTTTCAATTCTTTCTATTTCCTCTATAGCCTCCTTAGAATATTCCACATCAAAAGCACCATATATATTTGTTGCAACTTTTTTAATCTTATCTTTAATACTATCTTCTAGATTATATATATATTTAAAATCTTGTTTATTTTCTACCAATTTTATAATTTTATTTGCTATATCTTTTGCTCCATTACCACCTTTAGCCCAGCCTTCTACCACACTTAAATCTACATTTTTTTGTTCTAATTTTTTTGATATATAATCTATTTCTTTTCTAGTATCAAAATTATATTTATTCAAAGCTACAATTACATTTAAACCAAATTTCTCTTTTATATTATCAATATGTCTAAATAAATTATCAATTCCTTTTTCTATTGCTTCTATATTTTCTTCTTCAAGTTTATCTTTTGGAATTCCTCCGTGATATTTAAGTGCTTTTACAGTTGCAACTATTACAACACAATCTGGTTTTAACTTAGCTTTTCTACATTTTATATCTAAGAATTTTTCAGCTCCTAAATCTGCACCAAATCCTGCTTCTGTAACTACATAATCACCTAATTTCAATGCTAATTTTGTAGCTATAATACTATTGCAACCATGAGCAATATTTGCAAATGGTCCACCATGAACTATTGCTGGAGTATGTTCTAAAGTTTGTACTAAATTTGGCTTTAATGCATCTTTTAATAAAACTGCCATAGCACCTTGAGCTTTTAAGTCTTTGGCATAAATTGGCTTATTCTCTTTAGTATATCCTACTAAAATATTGCCTAACCTAACTTTTAACTCTTTCATATTTTCTGACAAACAAACAATTGCCATTATTTCAGATGCAACTGTTATATCAAAACCATCTATTCTTGGAACTATTTTACTTTCTCCTGATAAACCTGTTTCTACTTTTCTTAATTGTCTATCATTTAAATCCACACATCTTTTCCATACCACTTTGTCAAATCCTAGTTCATTTCCAAAATATATATGATTATCAATTAAACTAGATAACAAGTTATTTGCAGCTGTTATTGCATGAATATCTCCTGTAAAATGCAAATTTATATCTTCCATAGGTGCTATTTGTACTTTTCCTCCACCTGTTGCACCACCCTTTATTCCAAACACTGGACCAAGTGAAGGCTCTCTTAGGGCAAGTATTGACTTTTTATTTATTTTCCTTAAACCATCTGCAATTGCAATCGAAATAGTAGTTTTTCCTTCTCCTAATGGCGTAGGACTAATAGCTGTTACTAATATCAATTTTCCATTCTCATTATTTTTTACTTTATCATATACCTCATTTGATATCTTAGCTTTATATTTTCCATATTGTTCAATATCATCTTCTTGTAAATTCAAATCTAAAGCAATATTAGTTATTTTTTCTAACTTTGTATTTCTTGCAATTTCTATATCTGTCATACCTCTTCCCCTCCATATAAACTTATTTTTATTTAAAAGATGTGTCCCAGATTGGACATTTTGTCCAATCTGGGACGTTTCCCAATTGGACAAAATGTCCAATTGGGAAACGTCCCAAATTGCCCCATATTGCCCCCACATTAAGCTATCATTCCTACTCCAAAACCAATTAGTGCCCCTACTATTACTTGGACTGGTGAGTGTCCTAAGACTTCTACTAGCTTTTCGGATACTTGGACACCTGTTAGGCCTGGTGTTTCTACTAATTTGTTTAATAGAGCTGCTTGTTTTCCTGCTGCTCTTCTTACTCCACATGCATCATACATTACTATAAATGCTACTACGAATGATAATGCAAATAGCGGAGTGTCTACTCCTTGGTTTTTTCCTATTAATGTTGTTATTCCAACTACAACAGCAGAATGAGAACTTGGCATTCCTCCTGCTCCCATTATTCTTTTAAAATTAAATTTTTTTGTTGTAATTAAATCATAAATTAATTTAAATAATTGTATTCCAAACCATAGAAAAAATGGAATATATATGTATTTATTTTGTATAAATAATAATAATTCGTTCATTTTTTTCTCCCTTTTATCTTGCTCTTTTTTTATTCTTTAGGTTCAAAGTCTTCTTCTTGCATTTCACCATCTTTGGTATTTACTAACATAGTTATCTTTTTTTCAGCTTCTTGCAAAATTTTATTGCATTGTTTTGAAATTTTTATTCCTTTTTCGAATTTTTCAACAGAATCATCTAAGTTTAGTTTTCCGTTTTCTAATTCTTTTACGATTGATTCTAGTTCTTCCATTTGTTCTTCAAAACTTTTTTCCATGTTCTTTTCTCCTTTTTTCTTTTTTTACTCTATTTCTTTATTTTTTATCTTTTACTTTTTATCTTTTATTTTATTTTTTATCTTTTACTTTTTATCTTTTATCTTATTTTTTATCTTGCATTTTTATCTTTTATCTTATTTTTTATCTTACCTTTTTATCTTTTATCTTATTTTTTATCTTACCTTTTTATCTTTTACCTTATTTTTTTATTTTACTTTATTCTTCCTTGTTTTTATTCAACAACTTTTATTTATTTTTACCTTAATTTATATTTCTTCTAATATACTTCTTTTACTGATTTTATTTTTTATTTATTAAATTATATTTTTATTTGATTTGAGCCTGTTTTTTTCCATCTAATAGACGTATATCAACACTGTCTCCTTGTTCTAATTCTTTTATGCTTTTTATTATTTTGCCATTTTTTAGAGTTATTGAATATCCTCTAGTCAAGGTTTTTAATGGGCTTAAGGCATCTAGTTTTGCTACTAACTCTACATATCTTGATTTTTCTTGTTCTTGCTTTGTTTTTATTAGATTTAAAAGATTGTTTATATACATATCTAATTTTATATAATTTTCGTTTATTTTTCTAGTTGGTTCTTTGAATATTGAACTTGTCATGCATTTTTCGTATCTTAATTTCATTATTTCTACTTTTTTTAGTAATGCGTTTTTTAATCTGTTTTGACATACTTCTATTTTTTGTTTGATTTCAAAGATATCTGGTACAGCTAGTTCTGCTGCAGCAGAAGGTGTAGGTGCTCTTAGGTCTGCTACAAAGTCTGCTATTGTAAAATCTGTTTCATGGCCTACTGCTGATATTATTGGTATTTTTGAATTGTAGATGCTATGTGCTACTATTTCTTCATTAAATGGCCATAAATCTTCTAGTGAGCCTCCTCCTCTTGCTAATATTAGTACATCTGCTAAATTATTTTTATTCATATATTCAATTCCATATGCAATTTTTTCGGCAGCTCCTTCTCCTTGAACAGGTACTGGTAGTAACCTTATATGTACATTTGGATTTCTTCTGGTTGATACATTTATAATATCTTTTATTACCGCTCCCGTACTAGATGAAAGTACACCTATTACTTTTGGCATCATAGGAATTGGCTTTTTTTGTTCTTGGCTAAATAGACCTTCTTTTTCTAACTTGTTTTTTAATTCTTGATATTTTGTAAATAAATCTCCTAATCCGCTTTCTTGCATAGCTTTTACATAGATTTGATATACTCCATCCCTTTCAAAAACAGAAACTCCACCTAAAACTATTACTTTCATTCCATCTTTTGGCATGAAATTTAATTTTTGGGCATATGTTTTAAACATTATACATTTTATTAATGAGTTTTCATCTTTCAATGTAAAATACATGTGTCCTGTGTAATGATTTTTAAAATTAGATATTTCACCTTTTACTAGGATATTATTTAAATATTCGTCATCTGCTATTTTATTTTTTATATATTTATTTAAATCTGATACTGTTATAGCTATATTTTCATATTTCATAATTATTTCCCTTTATATAAAATTTTATTTTAAATTAAAAGAGCATTTCCTAATTGGATTTTCCATTAAAAAATGCTTCATTAAAGTTGCTCTTATTTGTTATTCTTTTACTATGCTAGCTAAAATTCCATTAATGAAATTTTTTGATGAAGTTTCTGCATATTTTTTTGCTAATTCTACAGCTTCGTTTATTACTACTTTAAATGGTATATTTTTGTATTTTATTTCATATATTGCTAATTTTAATATTGCTAAATCAATTTTAGAAATTCTTTCAATTTTCCAATCTTCTTTTAAATTTTTTTCTATTTTATTAATTATTTCTTCTTTGTTTTCTTCTATTCCTAAAATAGCATCTTTTATATAGTCTTTAGCTTCTTCATTTACTATGTTATTGCTTTCAATAAATAAATCTATTTGTTCTTCTAATTTTGTTTCTACTTTTTGTATTTCTAAACTATAAATTAATTTGAAAGCTTGTTCTCTCATTGCTGATCTGTTCATATTTTTCCCCTTCTTTTAGTTTTACATTTTATCTATAAAACCTTTTAATTTTGCTTTTACATCTTCTTTATTTTGTTGTACATAATTTCCTATAAATGCTCCTAATATTAATACAACTATTGCTAGTATCAAATCATGTAATCTTGTTACTAATATTAATATTGCAATTATAACTCCAATAATTGCTCCTTTATATTGATTCCAAAAACTTTTAAAACCCTCCATATTTCCACATTCCTTTCTATTTTTAAACTTTTTTTTAGTTTATAATATATTATTCATTTTCTGATTTAGGAGCAACCTTTTTTACTGTTATATTTACTTCTTTAACTTCAAGGTCAGTAGCTATTTTAATTTTTTCTTTTATTTTTGCTTGAAGATTTGCAGATAAATCTTTTATTACTGCTTCTTGGCTAACTATTAAATTAACAAATACTTTAACATTGTTTTCTTTATCTAGTTCAACTCTTGTTGTCACATCTTGTGCACTTTCAAAGTTTAGTGCTACTGAATTTACTAAGTTTTCTATTGTTTCTTTTGAAATCATAAGTTTTCCACTTTCATTTTCTAAAAGAACACCTTGCCTTTCTTTTATTTGTTCTTTTGATGTTGAATCAAAAAATATACATTTAATTGATAAAAGTATAAATATTACACTTAAACCAACAACTATTTTTCCTGTTGTATCTCCTAAAATAATTTGTTCTACTATATCTCCAACTAGTTCTATATCTAGCCATCCAAATACTAATAAACATAAAATTACTGATAATATTAACATTATATTTGAATAAATAATTAGTGTGATTTTTTCTAAAATTTTCATTTCATTTCCTCCTATATTTAATTTTAACTATATTTAACTTTAATGCCTAGATTGGGTCTTATTGCAAATGATGGTAATAAATTTAATTTTAATTATATTTAATTTTAATGGATAATGTTTTTATATTCTTTTTTATAGATTACTTTTCACTATCATTTAATTTTTTATTGTTCTTGGTTTTCTTGGTTTTCATCCTCATTTTCGTTTTTAGTTTCTTCTTGAGTTTGATTTACTACATCTGTGTTTACTCCTTGTACATGTACATTTACTTCTTCTACTTTTAAACCAGTCATGCTTTCAACTGCTTTTTTTACTCTTGTTTGAATTTCATATGCTACATCTGGTATTCTTGAGCCATATTCTACTATGATATTCACATCGATTTTAGCTTCTTTTTCTGTTGACTCAACTTTAATTCCTTTAGCCATGTTTTTCTTTCCACTAAAAACTTCAGATATACCTCCTGCAAAACCTCCTGCCATACCAGCTACTCCTGGTACTTCTGAAACTGCTACACCTGCTATTACTGCTATTACATCACTAGATATTTTGATTCCTTCATTTTCTGTTTTTATTTCTTCTTCTAATTCTAAAACTTCCCCATTTTCATTGTTTTCATCACTCATAATTTAACCTCCTTAAAATTAAAAAGATATACTTAAAATTTTCTTTTTTAAGTATATCAATTTTTTCCTTTTTTTACAACTGTTTTTTAAGTATTTTTTAAAATTCTAGTTAAGAGTTACCTTTGGAATACTAAAGTAAACTTGCCTTGGAGGTATTATATATATAAAATT
>CALXUW010000022.1 GCA_944391795.1 uncultured Clostridia bacterium | reverse complement strand
TTATATAAAATTTATGTAATGACGAATGCGATTGGAGTAAATAATCGCCCTTCTTAATATAAAATAAATGAGGAAGCGTGAAGCCATGTAACGAGAGGCTCATTTATTCTATATTTAGAAGGGCTTTATTTACGTATTGAGCCGAGGAATGGAATAAATTTTATATAAATAACCTTCCCCCAATACCTGTATATTTTAACTGTAAATTGTAACTTCCAATTTGAATTTATTATTTTTGTTTATTCTAAACCGTAGATTTTTACATTATTACTTCTTAATAAATATGTATTATTTATTAGTGTATTTTTATAATTCGACAACTTTCTTCAATATTCGAAAATAAATTTTCTAGTCTTTGCATTTTAAATTTCTACTAATATTAAGTCATCTCCTATACATTTAATATTATTCCATGGTATTACTATTTCATTATTAGATGAAAAGATATTTAATATTTTATTACTTCCTGGGACTATTATGGATGTTATAGTTCCAGTTTCTAAATCTGCACATACATCTTGGACGTAACCGAAGTCTTTTTCCATTTTTTATATTTACTACTTCTTTGTGTTTAAAATCCAACCCCTTATCTTGCATAATATACCTCCTGTTTATATATATGCAGATTTATCTTATTTATATTATATTTTTTAATTATTTATATAATCTTTTAATATGTTCTATTGCTGTTTTTTCTAATCTTGATACTTGAGCTTGTGATATTCCTATTTCATCTGCTACTTCCATTTGTGTTCTTCCGTCAAAAAATCTTTTTTGGACTATAACTCTTTCTTTTTGAGTTAATTTTTCTAATGCTCCTTTAATCGCCATTTTTTCTGTCCACATTTCATCTGTGTTTTTACTGTCTTTTACTTGATCCATTATATATATACTTTCTGCACCATCATTGTAAACTGGCTCTTGCAGAGATATTGGATCTTGTATTGCATCAAAACTAAATGCTATTTCTTCTTTTTCTACCCCTATTTCTTTTGCTATTTCTTCTATTCTTGGTTCTTTTCCGTGTTCTTTTACGTACTTTTCTTTGAATTGTATTGCTTTATATGCTAAGTCTCTTACTGACCTACTAACTCTTATACTATTATTATCTCTTAAGTATCTTTTTACTTCTCCTACTATCATTGGTACTGCATAGGTACTAAATTGTACGTTTTGATTTAAATCAAAATTGTCTATAGATTTTATTAGTCCAACACATCCTACTTGAAATAAGTCATCTGCTGTTTCTCCTCTTCCATGAAATCTTTGTATGACACTTAATACTAATCTTAAATTTCCATTTATAAATATTTTTCTTGCTTCTTCATCTCCTGATTTTATTTTTACTAATAGTTCTTCCTTTTGCTCTCTGGTTAATAGTGGTAGTTTGGATGTATTTACTCCACATATCTCTACTTTGTTGTTTATCAAGAGAAAAACCTCCTTTAAAAATACTTATTTTAAGTATTTCCAAATTGAGGTTTGTTATTCATCATTATTTAATTTACCCTATTTTGCTTGTAATGTCTTTTTTCATTTTATTGATTATCTTTTTTTCTAATCTTGATATGTAACTTTGTGATATTCCGAAGTTCGTCTGCTACTTCTTTTTGAGTTTTTTCTTTTCCTGTTTTGAAGCCAAATCTCATTTCCATTATATCTTTTTCTCTTTCGTTTAATTTTAGAATCGAACTTCTTAGTAGTGTTTTGTCTACTTCGTCTTCTAGGTTTCTTGATGTAACATCAGCTTCTGTTCCTAAAATGTCTGAGAGTAATAGTTCATTTCCGTCTCCGTCTTTGTTTAATGGTTCATCTATTGAAACTTCTCCTTTGATTTTGTTGTTTTTTCTTAAAAACATTAGTATTTCGTTTTCAATACAACGAGATGCATAGGTAGCAAGTTTTATTTTCTTGTCAGAGTTAAATGTGTTTACTCCTTTCATTAAACCTATTGTTCCTATTGATATTAAGTCTTCTATTCCAACTCCTGTATTTTCAAATTTTTTGGCTATGTATACTACTAATCTTAAGTTTCTTTCTACTAGTTTTTGTCTTATGCTTAAATTGTCTTCTTTTGATAATTCTTCTATAAGTTTTGCTTCTTCTTCTGGTGGTAATGGTGGAGGTAGGGTTTGACTTCCTGCTATATAAAATATAGGAAGATATTCTATTTCATTTTTGTCATTTATATATTTTGCACAAATTGTGTTTATGGTGTTTTTTAAAAAATCAATTATATTCATGTTTTTTAATTACTCCTTTCTTTAGTTTTTTATATTAATTCTATTCCTATTAAGGCTCTATATTCTCCTTTTTTAGTTAGTGATTTATTATATATTCCTATTATTACATTTTCTTTTTTACTGGTTTTATCTTTTTGTATTATGTTTACATATTCAGACTTTATTCCAAGTAACATACCATTTTGCTTTCCTAGGGAAGAAAATGGTATTAGTTTTAGTTTAGAAATATATTTATTTCTTATTTCTTCTGGTATTTTTTCTAGTTCACCTCCTAATATTTGTTCTAAATTATTTAAAATTTCTTTTGGCATACAATCATATAAAAGTGTATGTTCTATTACAATAACAGGTGTGTTAGTTAATGGGTCTTTTAAAAGGTTCCCCGTGTCTATCATTGCTTTTGTTTTTATTTCTTGTTCATTTAATTTTATTTCTATTTCACATATCATATCTTTTTTAGATATTTTGGATTTTACTATTTTAAAGGCTGTAATAATTATTATGAATGCTAAAATTGCTCCTAATATTATTGTTTTTAATGGATATATTCCTAAAAATAATCCATTTTTCATTAGAATCTCTTGTGGTTTTATTATATATATTAATGAAAAGGCCGCTCCTCCGAATACAAATGATGTTAAATAAAATATTAGTAAATCTTTCCACAGTTGATTTACTTTTGGTGGATAAAATGCTACATATACTATTATTATTGATAATATGATTTTTAGTATGATACTTGAGTACATTTCTAATAAAGACATATATGATAATATTGAATATACTGCTCCTATTAAACTAGCAAGTATTAATCTTATGTGTTTTATTTTTAGTTTTAGTATAATTGCTGTTGCAAATAAAATTATATAGTTCATTATTAAGTTTTCAATTAGTACTACATCTATGTAAATAATCATTAGTATCACCTGCTCTTTTTCATATTGTACTATTTATTTTTTGAAAATACTGTCTTTTCTTAATGGTGAAAAAAAGAAATAATCGAGCATTTTCGATTATTTCTTTTTTTAGGTTTTATTTAGTTTTAAAAGTCGACTTTTATTTTTATGTTAAATATTTTTTATACTTATTATTAATATTAATCATAAATGTTTTATTTTACATGTTTTTATTTCTATTTTTTCTTAAAAAAGATGGAATATCTAAATCATTTTGTGATGAACTTGTCTCATGGTTTGATGGTATTGAGTTTATTTTCTTTTCCCAAGTTTTAGATACAATGTTGTCTACTCCGATACTAGAAATTGGTTCTGTTTTTTCAAAACCTGTTGCAATTACAGTTATTTGTATTTCGTCTTGCATGCTAGGGTCTGTTACTGTACCAAATATTATGTTTGCTTCAGGGTCTACACTGCGTTGAACTAGTTCTGCTGCTGTGTTTACTTCATGTAATCCTAAATCTTCTCCACCTGTTATGTTTATAATTACTCCTTTTGCTCCTTCTATTGAAGTTTCTAGAAGTGGGCTTTGGATTGCTTCTTTTGCTGCGTCTTCTGCTCTATTTTCTCCTGATGCTTTTCCTACTCCCATGTGCGCCATTCCTTGGTTTAACATTATTGTTTTTACATCTGCAAAGTCTAAGTTTACAAGTCCTGGGATTGCAATTAAGTCTGATATTCCTTGTACACCTTGTCTTAATACATCATCTGCCATTTTGAATGCTTCTATTATAGATGTTTTTCTATCTATTATTTGTAGTAATTTGTCATTTGGTATTACTACTAATGTATCTACTTTTCCTTTTAAGCTTTCTATTCCACGTTCTGCTTGTGAAAGTCTTTTTTTACCTTCAAATGTAAATGGTTTTGTAACAACTCCTATTGTTAATATTCCCATTTCTTTTGCAGTTGAAGCAACTACTGGTGCAGCTCCTGTACCTGTTCCTCCACCCATTCCGGCTGTAACAAATACCATGTCTGCTCCTCTTAATACTTCTGCTACTTCTGCTTTGCTTTCTTCTGCTGATTGTGCTCCTACATCTGGGTTTGCTCCTGCACCTAATCCTCTTGTTATTTTTTCTCCTATTTGAATTTTTACACTTGCTTTTGATGTTTGAAGTGCTTGTCTATCTGTGTTTACTGCAATAAAGTCCACACCTTTTATTCCTGCTTCTATCATTCTATTTACTGCGTTATTTCCTGCTCCTCCTACACCTATAACTTTAATTGTAGCTGTTCCATCCATCATTGTAATATTGCTATCATCATTGTAATCCATCATTTGGTTTTTCCTCCCTTAAATTTATATATATTTAATTTTAATAACTATTTTTCTTTATTTTCATTATGAATAAAAAAATTCTTTTATTCTTTCTAGTATCGTTTTTATAAAACTTTCATTGTTTTGTGTGTCTATACTACTTGAAACAGTTTTGGCAAAAGGTCTTGCTGCTATGTATCTTACTAAAGAATAACTTGTTCTGTATGCTGGTTTTACTGTACTTATTGCTCTTCCTGTTGATATTTTTACAGGTATATTTAAGTTTATTTTTCCTGCTACATCACTTTTATTGATGTTTACTATTCCTTGGCCTGTTAAAACTACATTATTTATTTTGTGTTTTAGGCCTTGGTTTGTTATGTCTTTGCTTATTATTGTAAATATTTCTTCTATTCTTGCTTCTATTATTTCTATTAGTTCTGAACTTTTTATTATTCTGTTTTTGTTATTGTCTTTAGATGTGTTTAGTATTATATCATTGTCATTATCTATAAATGATTTTAATGCTAAACCATATTGTCTTTTTAATTTGTCTGCTTCTTCTTCTGATATGTTTAGGACAAGTGCTATATCATTTGTTATGTTATCTCCGCCTAGTGGGATAGAGTTTGTGTATATAAAACTAGATCCTTCAAAAACTCCTATGTCAGTGTTTCCTGCTCCTATATCTAAGAGCATTACGTTGTCATGTAGCTCGTTTTTGTCTAGTACAAGATTTCTTTCTGCTAGTGTTATTGGTACAATTCCATCTATTTCTAGTCCTGCTCTTTTTAATACATTGCTTAATTGTCTTACATAGTCTTTTTGTGCAAGTATTATTTGTGCACTTATTGTAAAATTTGAACTTAGGCTTCCGTACAGGATCTGTTACTACAGTTCCATTGTCTAGTGTTATTTTATCTGGCGCAAGGTCTATTAATGTTTCGCCATCTGGTATTTCAATATCTTTTACTTGCATCATGGCATTTTGTACATCTCTTAATGAGATACCTGAATATTTGTCTTTTACATCCTTCGTTATACTGTTTTGTACTATTGTTACATATTTTCCAGGAATTGTTACATAGGCTGAGTTTATTTTTAAATTTGTTTCATCTTCTGCTTCTTTTATTGTTTTTGCTACACTTAATGTTATTTCTTCTTCGTTTATAATTTTTCCTTTTTTTAAACCACTACATTTATAAGAGGTATTTGATATTATTTCGATTTGTCCGAAATTGTTTACTTCTCCTACTACTGTGCTAACTTTACTAGTTCCAATATCAATACCTACAATGATATCTCCTATCGCCAAGTTAATTCCTCCATTTTTTAAGTATAAATTTCTCAAATGTATATATATTACATTTTTAGACAAATGTCAATAGGATTTGTTATATTTTTGTAACATCTTTGTAATATTACCGTAATATATTTTTTTGTTTTTCTTTGTTATTTGTTTAATTAAGCAGGATATTCTCCTGCTTTTATTTATTTTCTTCTACTGTTTTTTGTTCTTTTTTTTCTTTTAATTTTTCTAATTTGTTAGACCATTTTTCAACATAGTATCTTCTAATTATTGCTAGGTTTGTAAACATTCTTCCTACAAATACGACTATTGCTGCTAGGTAGATGTCTACATTTAGCTTTTGACCTAAATAGGTTAATAATATTGATAATATTGCATTCCCAAAAAATCCTGTTATAAATATTTTAAGGTCAAACTTTTTATTAATTACTGAGTTTATTCCTCCAAATACAGAATCTAAAGCTGCAATTACTGCAATTGCTAGATAACTTGAATATGTATATGAAATCATAGGTGCATTCATTCCTAATAAAGCTCCTAGTATACATCCTATTAGTATTGCTATAAATACCATAATATCCTCCTTTTTTATTGTATATATTTAGTTTTTATTTCTCCATTATATTTATTTATTTCTATTTTGTCATTTTTGTTTATTTTAACATCAAAACCTGTTGTTTTTAGCTCGTCTACATATCCACCATTACCTATTAGAGCACTTTCTAAATAAGATTGATTTCCTATTGCTTTTATTACATATGGAGCTAAAACTCTTTCTCCGTTTACTTGTATAAATGAACCATATGTACCATTTATATCTATTATGTCTGACATATTAATAATTCTTTTTTCATTTATCGAAATTGCTTCTGCTCCTGCAGCTTTTAGTGCATCTACTAGTATTAGTAGATTGTATGCTTTTATCTCTCCTTCAGTTTCTGCATTTTCTTGTTCTTGTATTGTTATTTCTATTCCTGGTCCTTCTACATTTGTTTTTCCAAGTAACATATTTACTTGTTCTAATTCTTGGTCAACTAGTTTTTCAGTTTCTTCGTTTGATTCTTTGGTTTGTTTGTATTCTTCTATTTTTGATGTTGTTTCTTCATATTTTTGATTTGTTTCTTCATATTTTGATTTCCAATTTGCAAGTTCTGTTCTAAGTTCTGTTTCTCTCATATTTTCTATTGATGTTATATCAGTTTGATTTACTATTTTAAATTGCATAAACATAATTGCAACTAGTACAAAACAGGCTATTCCTATTGTTATTGTCATTGTTATTTTTCCCTTTTTGATGTTTTTGTTCATTTTTTAGCCTCCTTTTTATTCTACACTTTTGGCATATTCATATGAAATAACGCCTGTATATTTTGGTATTGTTATATTGTTTGATTTTTTTACATCAACTTCTATTGTAGCTTCTTCTAACCAATATAGATATCCTCCTGGTCTTTCTAGTCCTGCTAGTTGTTCTGGTAGTCCTATTGCTTTTATTACAAATGGTGAGCCTACTTTTTCTCCATTTATATTTACTATATTTCCTCCACAAAGTATAGAGCTTGTTGGAACTATTCTTTGGTCATTTACTGAAATTGCTTCTGCACCTGCATTTTTTAGTTCGTTTACTACACTTAGAACATCTTTATCATGAACTAATAAAGAGCTTATATCTAATGCTGTGCTTGCATCTCTTTTGCTATCTGATAATGTTATTATTACTCCTGGGCCTGTTACTTCTGCTAGACCTATGATTTTGTTTCCTTGTTTTATTTCATTTTCTTTTTGTTCTAATTCGGTATTGTTTTGTGTTGAGTCTTGTCTTTCTTTTTCTAGTTCTGCTTCTGCTTTTTCTAAGTCTTTATATTTATTTTCATATCTTTCTTTGTATTTTAATACATCTGCTCTTAAATTATTTTCTTCATAGTTTTGACTTACTGTTGTATTTGTACTGTTTACTGTTCTTATTTGTACAAATATTCCTAATGTTAATAAAAAACACATTATTCCTAGTACTATACTAATTATTTTTTTATTTTGCATATTTTCACCTCTTTTTGTTTATACTTTTTCTCTAAAATATGGTTGGAATTTGCTATTTAAATCTCCATTTACAAATATTTCGCCTTCTTTTCCTTTTTCTTCTTCTATTATTGCTACTACATATAGCATTTTGTTGTTTAAGTTTGAGTTATCTCCTAGGTGTACTTTCTTTTTTTCTTCTTCAATATATATACTATATTCGTTTTTGTTTGTTATGTCAATACTTGTGACCTTACCGTTCAAGTCCGTTTTCTTTTGAAGCATTCATTATCTTTATTACATCTTCTAATTTTTCTAAATCTTCATTATTTAATCTATTGTTTGGTACTACTTGGTCTTCTTTAGTTGATATTCCTTGTATTACTGGCATACCTTTTTTATCTTCTGAGATTTCTAATATGTATCCTTGGTTATTGATATATGCGTATTTTCCTAAGAAATCTACACTATATGTTGCTGTTCTTTCTTTTACTTCTATTTGCACGGTACTTGGAAATTTTCTGTTTACTTTAACTTCTTCTATGTATGGGTTTTCTTTTATTTTATTTATTACATCTGATGTTTTGAATTTGAATATATTTTGGTCTTTGGTTAATCCTGATAAACTTATTATTGTTTCACTACTTATTGCATTATTGTTTGTTACTTGTATGTCTTTTATGTTAAAAATTGGTGAAGTTAGTGCAAAAACTATGCTACCTACAATTAGTCCTATTAG
Source organism: uncultured Clostridia bacterium (assembly GCA_944391795.1). GTDB lineage: Bacteria > Bacillota > Clostridia > TANB77 > CAG-508 > CAG-269. The sequence continues at coordinate 1,714 of CALXUW010000022.1, read as the reverse complement.
TATTACAAGTTTTAAAATGAATTTTATTCTTTTGTTTCTTTTTTTTCTCTTTCTTTCTTGTTTTGATAGTTTTTTTCTTCTTTGTTCTTCTTGCTTTAGTCTGTTTTTGTTAGTCATTTGAATTACTGTTTGGTTTTCTTGGTCAAAGTCTTCTTCTTTTTTTTGTTTTAGTTCTTTTATTCTTTTTTCTCTTTCTTTTTCTTTTTTTCTTTTCATTAAATCATCTATTGTTTCTTTTTGGTTTTGTCCATCATTCATGTAATACAAGTTTACTTCTTCGTCTTTTTTTGTTTTAAACAATTTTTTTAGTCCTCCTTAATTTTTATTTATATTAAGTAGGGTGTATTTTTTAGTACACCCATGTAAATTTTATTTTACTTCTATTTTGACTCCTAGTTTTGTTAATTTTTGTTCTAGATTTTCATATCCTCTTAATATATATTCTATATTTTCTATTTTGGTTGTTCCTTTTGTTGCTATTGCAGCTAAGACTAATGCTGCTCCTCCTCTTAGGTCTGTTGCTCTAACATTTGAAGGATATAATCTTTTTACTCCTTTTATTATTGCTGTTTTTCCTTCTATTTTTATTTTTGCTCCCATTCTTAGAAGTTCTCCGTGTGTATTTGTATCTATTTTCAAATATGTTTTCTACAATTACTGAGGTCCCTTTTGCTAAAGTAAGTGTTACTGCAAATATTGATTGCATATCTGTTGGGAATCCTGGATAGGGCATTGTTTTTATATCTACTGCTTTTAGTCTTTTGGGTGCTTGAATTTCTATTTCGTTTTTTTTAGTTTTTAATACACATCCAGCTTCTTCTAGTTTGTATATAATTGGCGTTATATGACTTGCATCTATATGTTTTAATTTTAGATTTCCATTTGTCATTGCTGCTAAACATAAGAAAGTACCTGCTTCTATTCTGTCTGGCATTATGTTGTAGCTTATATCTTTTTTTATATCTTTTACTCCTTCTATTTGTATTTGGTTTGTTCCTGCTCCTTTTATTTTTGCTCCCATTTTGTTTAGGAAATTACTTAAGTCTATTATTTCTGGTTCTCTTGCTGCATTTGTAATTAGTGTTATTCCTTCTGCTAATACGCTTGAGAGTATTGCATTTTCTGTTGCTCCTACACTTGGGAAATCTAAATCTATTTTTTCGCCTATTATTTTATCACAAATGCAGTTAATTTTTCCATAGTTTTTGTCAATATTTATTCCTAATTTTTCGAATGCTTTTAGATGTAAGTCTATGGGTCTTGTTCCTATGTCACAGCCTCCTGTTTGTGATAGTTTGTGGATACATAAATTTCAAATGAAATGCTAAACCTCCATTTTCATAGAGTTCTTTATACATTTCATCATTTAAGTTATATTCTTCCTTTTGCTCTTTTGTTATTTCTTTTGGATCAAGTACTACAATTTTGTCAAATAATCCTGATAGTTCTTCTTTTGTTAGTCCATTTTTTTTGATGTCATCTATTGCTTTGAAGATTAAGTCTTCTTTATCTTCTAGCTTATTTAATGTATTAAACTTATTTTCAATTTCTTCTAGTTTTTCTTTCTCGTTTTTTAACTTCTTTTCCAATTCTTGTTTTTTGTCTTTATATATAAATTCTGGAATTAATTCATTTAGTTTATCTTCATATACTTGTTTGAATTGTTTTTCTAGTTTTTCTATAGTTTGCTTATGTTTATTTATGTCTTTTTCTA
>CALXUW010000021.1 GCA_944391795.1 uncultured Clostridia bacterium | reverse complement strand
AAATCATAAATATTATCAAATACCACAGGAATTATTCATAAATCCATTATATAAAAATACATTAAATTCTGATAGCAAATTGTTATATGGTTTCTTATTAGATAGATTGTCATTATCTATAAGGAATAATTGGCATGATGAAAACGGAAATGTGTATTTGATATTTACTAGAAAAGAAGTACAAGATAAATTAAATTTATCTGATAAAACTGTTACAAAAGCATTTAAACAATTATCAGATGTCAATTTAATATATGAAAAGAAACAAGGTTTTAGCAAACCCAAACTTATATATGTTGCAAAAATACAACATATAAATTTAGAAAATACTTATAATCGTAAAAATTACGATTATATAAACGGAAATTCTACGGTTACCGAATCGGAAAATTTACGAACAATCAATACTAATAATAATTATACTTATATAAAAAATAAGACAAATAAAAATTCAATGAAATATTCTGGTAGAAATTATTCTCCTGAATTTTTAAACAGCTTATACGCTAATATATAACAACTTATATAAAACACAAAAGTAGTTATGCTTTTGTGAAAATAGCAATACAAAAATTGGTTATCAGTTTTTGTGTTGCTATTTTTTAACTAAATTTGCTTTAGCATATTTAGTTAAAACCTAAAAAATACCAAATGTATTTTTTAGGCAAACGGGTGCAGGGTGTCCCTGCCACACTAACACTTTTTGCCATAAGGCTAAAAAAGTGTTGTAGTGTGTTACAACACAATCTAAAAAGGTGCAGATTTAAAGACAAAAAGTGTTTGTTTAGCAGACTAAAAAGGAGGTACTTATAAATGAGTTATGCTATTATTAGAAATACAAAATATAAAAGAGAAAACCTAAAAGGAATATATCGCCATAATGAAAGAAGAAATAAGAATTATTCTAATAAAAATATAAATCCAAAATTATCTCATCTCAATTATTCACTAAAAGATTGTAAACATTCTTATGAAAAAGAGTTTGATTTAATAAAAGAAAAATATAATTTAAAAGGACAAATAAAAACAGTTAGTAACATTGCTTGTGAATATATTATTACTTCTGATAAAGAATATTTTAATAGTATTGGAATAGATGAAACTAAAAGATATTTTGAAACTGCTTATAAATTTGTATGCGAATATAAGAATTTAGGAGAACAATACATTTTATCAGCCAAAGTACATATGGATGAAGAAACTCCACATATGCATCTAGTTTTTATTCCGGTAATTCATACCAAAGATAAAAAAGGAAATTGTATTGATAAAATCGCTTGTAGTGAATTTTGGAAAGCCAAAGATAGTTACAGACAATTACAAGATGCTTTTTATAATTATATGGTTGCAAATAATTTTGACTTAGAACGAGGAAATCCAAGTGAAAGAGTTCATTTATCAGTTGAAGATTATAAGAAAATTACAAATTTTGAAGAAAGTAAAATTGTGCTTAAAGATATAAAAATCGAATTGCCAGAAACCCCTAATGTTAAAAGTTTTGGAAAATTAGTACGAAATAGAGATGAAAAAATACAAGAATTAGTTGTAGAGCCAAGAGATAAAATGATTAAAGAACAACAAGAACAAATATCTTTGCTTTATTTAACACTACAAAATCAAGTTAATACTGTTGAAAGAGCTTCAAAATATGAAAAGGAAAGAAAATCTATAATATGTGAAAATAGAGAACTAAAAGAAAAATACGAGAATATGGAAAATGATTATTCTGTAAAATTTAAAGAAGAAATACGAAAAGTTATAAATATATTTCAATTTTCCAAAATAATACAAAATTATAAAAATATGTTATAATTATAAAAAAAAGTTTTGGAGGTTTAAAATGAATTTATTAATTGTTTATGCTTTAATATTTTTACTAGTTTTTATTATTTTAGGAATTAAACTAGGATTTAAAAATAAAAGATATTTAATTAGTGCAGAAATAACTCTTACTATTATTATTATAGGAGTAGTATCAGGTGTATTCCCTACAAACACTGGGAAATGTGGAAATAGTGCTTTTTATATTTATAATATTTATAAAACTGTTAGAGTCTATGGAGATGAAACAGCTAATTTGAGTAGTCTTAATAAAGATGTCAATAAAATTATTATTCATAATGGAATTGATGGGATTGAAGGTTGTGGATTTAGTAATTTAACTTATATAGACATGGCAGATAGCATTGTAAGTATTGGAGATAATACTTTTTATGGTTGCAATCTTTTAGAAAATGTTAAATTGCCTAAAAATTTAAAATATATTGGAAAAAATGCGTTTTATGGTTGTAAAAGTATAGCTAATATAGAAATACCTGAAAGTGTAGAATGTATTTGTTCAGGAGCATTTAGTTTTACTAATATATCTGAAATATCTATTCCAGATAATACGTTGTTTAATGTATATGACAATACCTATGCTTATGCAAGAGCTTATGATGAAAATACATTTACATTTTATGGGTGTTCTAATCTTAAAAAAATTAATATAAGTGAAAATAATAAAAATTATATTAATGTTGATGGAGTTATTTTTAATAAGGATAAAACAACAATTGAATGCTATCCAGCAGGTAAAGATGATAAAGAATATGTTATTCCTAATACTGTTCAAAATGTAGAGCAACTTTATACATTTGCCTACTGCAATAATTTAAAAAAGCTTACTATAAGCAATATTGAATTAATTAATAAATATTTAATATACGAGTGTGAGAATTTAGAAATTATTGAAATAGAAGATGGAGTTAAAAATATCTTACCTGGAGCAATACAAGAGTGTTATAATATATCTGAAATATACATCAAAGGTAATACAGAAATTTCTGATTATGATAGTAAAGATTTTGAATTTATAAACAATAAATCTAATGATAAAGTTTCTAAAGAAATAACTATATACTGTAAAGCTGATAGTAATGCTCAACAATATGCTCAAAAGCATAATTTAAAATATGTTATTACTGAAAATGAATAAAGAATATTTTAAAATAAGATTTAATAAAAATACTAGAAATCAATTAATAACTTGAATTCTAGTATTTTAGTTTAATTATTTTATAATATATTTTTGATTTCATTGTCCAAAAAGCTGAGGCAGAAAACTTTCAAAGTTTTCCACCCCAACTATTGACATTGAGCCAAAATCGAAACGGACTACCATCTAATAATGTGGTAGTCCGTTTCTTAGTATCTTAGAGTTCAGATGCTTTAGCGCAAATCAGCTGATGCGATACAAAGTCGAAGTTAAACTTTAGACTGAAGTTATGCTCAACTTTTTGGTCATCAATCAAAATGACTTTGCAGAAGTCTTTGCAAACTTCAATATCTTTGATTCTTCTACCTTCTAAATTGATTTCATAACCATCAATCCATTGATAGTGATTGCAATCAACTGTTGCAAGAATCTGTTTCTCCGTAAAAAACACTATTACTCCCTCTGGAGATAAAATAATGTTAGGCTTTTCGAGCAAGAAACAGCAAATCTCATGCTGTATAATGGCTCGATTAATTCCCTCGTTGTCTGTATAGTAACAGACAGTATCATAATCCGTGTTTTTACAGCTTAGTTTTCCTGTTCCAAACCAAGCTTTTTTGCCATACAGTGCTGTTGACACTGTAATACTCTCGATAAAAGAGTTTAAACGAGGTTCACCTTCAAGATAACCTCTTGAAGCCTCGTCGCATCTGTAATGAACAATTGGATATTCTTCAGCGTACTGTAAAACATACCATCCGTCCATGATTAACAGTGCGTTTCCCGCAAACTCTTCCCAATCTTTGTCAGAGATTAATTTCTCATAACAATTAGTGATTAAAGGATTTTTCCTAAAATCTGTCGTTTTGAATTTGAGTATCCGCTTTGCGACCGGAATCTCCTTAGATACTTTTTTTGCCATGATTTTTGCCGCCTAATCCTTTTAAAACGTAAAAATTGTTATTGTGCACACTTTTTACATGGAGTTAATCCCGATGATTTTGCAGCATCTAAAGTTGTTTGATATGAATTTTCCCCACCACAATCTGGGTCAAAATGATATTTTTTTCCAGACGGTGTTCTATATACTGATTTTCCATGAGTATTATTTGAATTACTGTGTGTACTTGATGAGGTTGTACTTTGTTTAGATGATGTAGTTTGCGAACTATCATTAGTAGTTGAGAGAGTTTGTTTTTTGGCTTGTTCCTCAGCTTGCTTCATTGCTTTTTCTTTTGCTTCTTTTTTAGCCTGTTCTTCTGCTTCCTTCTTTTCTTTTTCAATTCTTTCATTATCAACTATTTTTAATATAATTTTATTGCTTTCAATTCCATTTGTTGATTTAGCATAAATTTCACAAATTCCTTCTGCAATAGGTTTGATTTTTAATGTGACTTTATTTTCGTTATTTTCAACATCAGATTTTTCTAAAATTGCTATTTGATTATTTGATGTACAAAATTCTAAATTTTCTATATTAGCATTTTTTGGTAATATTTCTAACACTATTTCTTTATTTTCCTTTATATCTATTTCCATTTCTGTCTCATTAAATTTTAACTCTGTTATTTCAATAGTTGTCTCTTCTTCTAATAGATTGGTATTAATTTCATTAACATTGCTATTGTTATCTGTTGTTGTTTTTGGTGAAACCATTCCAAATAAAACTAATAATATTATTGGTAAAATAATTTGTATGTATTTAATATTCAATTTTGTTTTTTCATAAAAAATAGGTAATAAACTCATACCAAACAACATCATAAAAATACCAGCCACAAATCCATTAGAAAACATACCAATAAATCCTGTAAATATAAATAATCCTCCAAAAATATTTCTTATAATTCTACTTTTTTTCATAGAACCTCCTTTAAACTCATCATTATTTTTAATATATTCTATTTCTCCTGTTTTTTTCATTTTGAATATTATTAACTTTTTTCTTTTCTTTATACTATGACTCCTAATTTTAAACTTTATATTTAATCCAATTTTAATTTCTTATTATATATTACCAAAAAATAAAAAAAATGTAAATAAAAGTCAATTTTTATTCTTTATTAAACTTTTTTAGAAAATCTGTCTGATTTGCAGCTAGTTTTTGGTTTATTACTTCTAAATTTAATAATAACTGCATGTTTTTCCAAATGAATAAAATTCTGAATTTTGCTTGACTTTCTGCTATAAAATAATTTATAATTAAATTAATAAAACATTAGTGTCCGTTCTGAAAAGAACGTAATCATTATAATCCGATAGCTTAAAAGGCTATCGTTTTTTATTGCATATAATTTTAAAATTTTCATATACTATTACTACATTAGTGTCCATAGCATTTTGCTATGTAAGTCATTAAATAAAGGAGAAAATCAATATTTCAGATTTTCTCCTTTATTTGATTAGCTATTATTTAATTTTTCCTTATATCTTTGAAAAGTGTATTGCTACATTTTCGTTTTTAATTATTTATTGCTTGGATAAATCTTTGAACTTTTATGTTGGTGTTGATATTGCTAAAAATACTCACTAGGATTCTATTATGTCCTCTGATGGAGAAATTGTAAAAGAACCTTTTTCGTTTTCTACTAATAACTGTGGTCATCTAAAATTTATTTCTAATCTAGAATCTTTAGACAAAAAAATCAACCAGATTTATTTTCTGATTGATTTTGTACCAATTCTGTTCTATTATTCGAACAGAAACATCATTGGTGCAGATGGCCGGAATCGAACCGGCACGGTTTATTCAACCGCAGGATTTTAAGTCCTGTGCGTCTACCAGTTCCGCCACATCTGCATATTAATTAAACTGGTATTTTAACAACAATTGTTATTATAATATTTACTTCTACATTTGTCAATACATTTTAAAAAATTTTTACAAAATTTTATCCTCCTCTAAAAACCAAAAATAAAAAAACTTATATATACTTTAAAGAAATGTCCACAAAGGACATTTCAATTTTAATTATTAGTTCCTGTTGTTCCATCAAAAGGAATAAATTTATTTACAACACTTTCTTGACTAACTTCTTCTGCTCTAAACATCATAAATGAAGTATTAATTTTATTTTCTACTAACTGTTCTACTTCTTCTTGTGAAGCATGTTCTGCTAAAACTAATTCACTGACTAAAATTTGTTTTGCATTGTTTAGCATTTTCTTTTCTCCTGTAGATAATCCTTTTTCTTTTTGTTTAAAACTTAAATTTCTAACTACATCTGCTATTTCGTAAATATCGCCACTTTTCATTTTTTCCATATTGTCTCTATATCTTTTGTTCCAATTTTTATCCATTTGTGTTTCATCTTTTTCTAGTATTCCAATTACCTTATCAGCCGAACTTTTGTCTATAATATTTCTGACACCTACTGATTCTGCTTTTGCAGTTGGTATCATTACTTTTACCTCTCCTGGCATTTTTAATATGTAATATGATTGTTTCTCCCCTAAAATATCTTTTTCCTCTATTGAATCTATAACCCCTGCTCCGTGCATTGGGTATACTATTTTGTCTCCTACATTGAACATGTAAGTCAACTCCTTTCAGCTTTTTTTGATATTGGGCAAAAAAAAGATAACAAAGTTATATATATTTTTTGTCTATCTAATAACTTTATTGGATTTTTTAACCATATTTATTATACAACAAAAAATGGTAAAAGTCAAAGCCTTTACCATTACTTTTTATGTTCATTTTTCGTCAAACGCCTGTCTTTCTAAGTGAAAATTTTTTTATTTTTTTGTTTTAATTTTTATTTTTTATCTTATTTTTATATGTTATTTTCTTGTAGATCCAAATCCTCCAACTCTTTCTCCTTGAGCCATATCATCGTCTGCTATCATATATTTTTGGAATATGGCTTGTCCTATGGCTTCTCCTTTTTTTATTTCTACATCCTCATCTTTTATATTGTAAAATGCAAACATAATATGTCCATCATTGTCTTTATTTCCATAGTAATCTTTATCTACTACTCCTACACTATTTGCTAATATTAATCCTTTTTTCTTTGGGTTTGAACTTCTATTGTATAAAAGTAGCATTTCGTCATCTTGCATATATGCTTTTATTCCTGTTTTTACTAATGTTGGGTTTATTCCCTTTTTAAAGCTTGGCACTACTACATCTTCTGCCGCTTCTATATCATATCCTGCTGAAAATTTTGTTTTTCTTACAGGTAAATTAATTTGGCTATTTTCAAATCCTTTTGCTATTTCAAAACCTCTTACTTTTTCCATAAATCTCTTCCTTTCCATTGTTTTTTGCTTTTTTATTTTTTCATAAAACAAATAATTTGTCAATATGTAACATTTTATTTTTCGACAAAATATAATAATGTAGTAAGGTGGTTTTATATATGAATAATACTAAAACATTAAATGATTTACCTTTAAATACTATTGGATATATAGAAAGTTTAAATTGCAAAGGTAATATTAGAAGAAGATTATTAGACTTAGGTTTAGTAAAAGGTTCTTCTATTACACCTATTCTAATTAGTCCTTCAAAAGATCCAAGAGCATTTGATATTAGAGGTACTTTGATTGCTATAAGAAAAGAAGATGCTAAATATATAAATGTTAGTTTTTGAAGTAATATTTATATATTTAGCTTCACTTTTTAACTTTTGTTTCATAAAATATATTATCTTAAAATAAAAAGGAGGTACATATGGGTCTTACAATGTCCTCAACTGGAACAAAAGTATTATCTACAAATTTTGATAAATTAAGAAATAAAAATGGTTTTACCATAGCTCTTGCAGGTAATCCTAATGTTGGAAAATCAACTATTTTTAATTCTTTAACTGGTATGCATCAACATACAGGAAATTGGCCGGGTAAAACTGTTAGTAATGCTTTTCGGAAATTGTTTTTATAATGATACTAATTTTCTTTTTGTTGATATACCAGGTACCTATTCTATAATGTCTAATTCTGAAGAAGAAGAAATTGCAAGAGATTATATTTGTTTTGGAAATCCAGATGCTACAGTCATTGTAGTCGACTCTACTTGTTTAGAAAGAAACTTAAATTTGGTATTTCAGGTTATGGAGATTACCAATAATGTTATTCTTTGTGTTAATTTGTTAGATGAAGCCAAAAAGAAAAAAATAAAAATTGATTTAGATAAATTATCTAAACTCTTAGGTATTCCTGTTGTCGGCACTATCGCAAGAAAAAAGAAAACCTTAGATAATCTTTTAGATGTTATTTATAAAGTATGCAAAAAAGAAATTTGCCCTATTCCTAAAAAAATTACATATTCAGACTTGATAGAATCTTGCATTTTAGAATTAGAAAGTATTTTAAATGAAAATCTAAAAATTCCTAAACAGTTATCACGTTGGGTTAGTTTAAAAATAATTGATGGTGATAAAAATATTATAAATTCTATTGAAAAAAATCTAAAAGTTGATATTTTAAATAACTTAACTATAAAAGATAAAGTATATAAAATAAGAAAAACCCTAAATGATAATAATATAAATCAAAATTCTTTTAAAGATACTATTGTTTCTAGTATTGTATATTCTTGTGAAAATATTTGCAAAAGTGTATGTTCTTATGAAAATACAAATTATTCTTTAAGAGATAGAAAAATTGATAAAATACTTACTTCTAAAAAATTCGGCATTCCTATTATGATTTTATTCCTTGGATTAATTTTTTGGCTTACTATAATAGGTGCAAATTATCCTTCTTCAGCTTTATTTGCTTTTTTTGGTTGGATACAAGAAAAGCTATTATTAGGTGCTAGTTTACTTAATTTTCCTAGTTGGCTATCTGATATGCTAATTTTAGGTGTTTATCAGACTTTAACTTGGGTAATTGCTGTAATGCTTCCTCCTATGGCAATATTTTTTCCATTGTTTACTTTTCTTGAAGATTTAGGCTATCTTCCTAGAATTGCATTTAATATGGACGGATTTTTTAAAAAATGTTGTTGTAGTCGGTAAACAAATGATTACTATGTGCAAGGGATTGACAAAGTGGTAAATTTTTAAAATCAGCCACTTTGCTTTCCTTTATTTGACTGACTTACCTGGGTTTTGCAAGCGTACAATACTTAATTATCTCATTTTCTGCAAGTATGATTTTTAAGGTTACTTTATTCTCATTTTCTGTTTCTTCTACAATTATTTTATCTAATAATTCTTCTATATAAACTTCTAAATTATCTTTTGTTATTTCTAGCTCTTTTAATATGTTTTCTTTTAATGTTTTAGTATAACTTTCTTTTTGTTTTGTATTTATTTTCTTTGTTTCTAATTCCTTTAATTTTGCATTTAAACTAGAAATTTCTTTTTCAATATATACTTTCTTTATTTTTAATTCTTCTTTGCTTAAAAAACCATCTAAAGCTAAATCTAGTAGTTTATCTTTTTTATGTTCAAGAACTTTTACTTCATTTATTATCTTCTGCTTACTTTTTATATTTTCATCATCATTTAAAACTTCTAAATAAATTGGCATTAGTTCTTCTGCAATTTCTTCCTTATAGATTTCATACCTTTTAAAAACTGTTAGTAAAATATCATATAAGTCTTCTTCCTTGAAGCAAGCAGGTATACAGTCTTTTTTTCCCTTTTTATGAAAGTCTCTACAACACCAATATGTAACTTCTCCTTTATTTTTATAATGTCTTATCTTTCTTAGAAAATTATATTTATGTTTTTCACAATAGATTTTACCAGATAAAGGATATTGTGTTTGATGTTTTTGATACATCACTGCATTTTTGCTTCTACTTAATAACTTCTCATTTGCCTTTTCCCACAATTCTTCTGATATAATTGGAGGTACTTTTTCATAGTCTTTATATAATTCCCACTCACTTTTATCATAAAATTTTCTCCTTTTAGTCCTATAATCCACAACTGTTGATAATTTGCCTGTATAGTAACCTTTATATTTAGGATTACGAATAATGTTTTTCAAAGTCTCTTGATGAATCGGTTTTCCATTGCGATTATAATATCCTTGCTCCTCTAGTTCTATTGATAATCTTTTTAAGCCTATTTTACTGTCATTTGCATATCTATCAAAAATAAGTCTAACTAAAGGAGCTTCCGTTTCATCTATTATAAGTTTTCCTTTTTCTTTTTTATAACCCCAAATATTATTAGTTCCTAATACTGTTCCTTTTTCCACTGCTCTTTTAAATCCAAATTTTGTCCTTTCAGATATTTTACGAACTTCATCTTGTGCCATACTAGACATTATTGTTAGTCTTAATTCTCCATCATTTGATGCTGTTACAATATTATCTGATAAAAAATAAACACATACATCATACTCTAATAATTTTCTAGTATAATACAGACTATCAATTGTATCACGCGAAAATCTCGAAACCTCTTTTGCTACAATTAAATCAAACTCATCTTTTTGACTATCTTCTATCATTTGCATAAACTGTTCTCTCTTTAATGATGTAGTTCCACTTATTCCTTCATCTATATAACCACGAATAAATCTCCAGTTTGCATTTTTTCTAATATAGTTTTCAAAAAATGATACTTGATTTTCTAAGGAATTAATCTGTTCTTCTTTTTCAGTTGATACTCTCGCATAATAAACTACTCTTAAACTTAAATCAAAAATAGTCTTTCCAGACAAAAGTTGTTGTTTCATCTCATATAATGTCAAATAAACATTCCTCCTTTCTTCTTTGCAATTAATATATCTTTTATTGTACTAAAATAAAAAATATAAAGTAAATGTTCAAACAAATTATTTTTTATTCTTTTCAAACATTAATTTATCAAGCTTTAAAGATGTTTTCTCGAAAATATTTTTATCAATTACATTTTTCTTATATAATATTTTATTTACAACTGCTTCTATTTTTAACTTAAGATATTTTTCATTCATACTAATAACCTCTTTAAATAGTTATTTAAAAAATACTTGTACTATTACTAAAAAATATCTCTATTGTTATTAGAATTAGTAAAATAGGCAACAAAAAACACATCTCTGCAAACCCGTTAGAGATGTGCTTTAAATAAATAACACTATTTTATAAATTAATATATTCATATATACTTTATTATAACAACACTTAAATTTATATTGCAATAACTATAAAACAACTAATTGTCTAGTAGTACACAAAATATGTGATTTTATGTTAATAAAATATCAAAATCACATATTTTTTTTACTATAATTCTATTTACTTTTTAATCTTAAAGTATTTATTATAACTGTTAAACTGCTTCCTACCATTGCTAAACTCGCAATCATTGGGTTAATTGCTATTCCTATTGGTTTTAGTACCCCCATTGCAATTGGTATCATAAGTACATTGTAGAAAAATGCCCAAAATAGGTTTTGCTTTATTATTTTTATTGTTTTTTTACTAATATTTATTAATTTTGGTATGCTTCCTAAATCATTTTTTGTCAAAATTACATCTGATGAATCCATTGCAATATCAGTTCCGGCTTTTTATACTTACACCAATATCTGCTGTTGTTAAAGCTGGACTGTCGTTTATTCCATCTCCACACATCATTACATTTTTATTTTGCTCCTTTAATTCTTTTATTACTTTTACTTTTTTTTGTGGTAATACATTTGATATAATTTTTGTTATTCCTATTTCTTTAGCAATTTTTTTAGCTGTTTCTTCATTATCTCCTGTTAGCATGATTGTATCTATTTTATTTTGGTTTAGTTCTTTTATTACTTCTTTTGCATTATTTCTTATTATATCATTTACTCCTATTAAGGCAATTATTTCATTTTCCTTAACTACATATACTATGCTATTTCCTTTTTTTGCTAGTTCTTCTTCATCTTCTTTATGTATATTTTGTATTTTATAACTTTCTAGTATTTTTGAATTTCCTATTATCATTTTTTGATTATTTACTTTACCTATAATACCATATCCACTTACATTTCCAAATTCTTTTGTTTCTAAGGTACTGATTTTGTTTTCTTCTAGATAATCTAAAAATGCTTTTGCAATTGGGTGTGATGATTTGCTTTCTATGCTACCTACTATTTGTAATAGTTCTTCGTTTTTCATATTACTATAGTTTTTTATTCTAGAAATTTTTAATGTTCCATATGTTAATGTTCCTGTTTTATCAAATACTATTGTGTCTATTTTTTGTGCATTTTCGAGTATTTCACTTTTCTTTACTAATATGCCATTATTAGCACATAATCCTTCTGATACCACTATTGCAAGAGGTGTGGCAAGGCCTAGGCTACAAGGGCATGCAACAACTAGTATTGTTACAAATACAATTAAACTACTTGCAAAATCATATCCTAATATTAGATAGATAATAAAGCTCAAAATAGCAAGTAAAATTACGATAGGTACAAAATAACTAGATACTTTATCTGCTATTTTTGCAATTGGAGCTTTTGTATTGCTTGCTTCTACAACTAATTTTACTATTTGAGATATTGTTGATTCTTTTCCTATTTTTTGGGCTTCATATTCTATATATCCATCATAGTTTATGCTTCCTGCAATTACTTTTTCTCCTATTTCTTTAAATACTGGTTTGCTTTCTCCTGTTATAAATGATTCGTCTAGGTGTGCTTTTCCTTCTACAATTATACCATCTACACTTATTCTTTCCCCTGGTTTGCTAACAACTATATCTTTCTTTTTTACTTCATCTATTGTTACATCTTTTTCTTTACCATCTATTTTTATTGTTGCTTTTTCAGGTGTTATTTTTACTAGTTTTTGAATTGCTTCTTTGGTTTTATCTTTGCTTATTTTATCTAGGTATCTTCCTAGTTTTACAAAATAAATTACCATTACGCAGGATTCAAAATATAAATTATGAATTGAGCTAAAATCTCCTTTAATAATTAGTATCATACTGTATATGCTATATAAAAAACTGCTTAGTACTCCTATTGCAACTAATGTGTCCATATTGGGAGTTTTATGTATTAAATTTTTATATCCATTTTTTAAAATATCAAATCCATAAAATATAAATAAAATAGCAAATATAAATAAGCATATTGTATAGGAAATAGGGTTTTGGTTTATGTCTATTACTTTTAAGGTTGGTAAATTAATCATATGTCCCATTGCAATATACATAAATACTATTGCAAGTATAGTAAATATGATGAATTTTGTTTTTTCTTTTTTGTTTTTTCCTTCTATTTTTATTTCTTTAAATTCTCCTAGACTTTTGAATCCTGCTTTTTTTACAAATTCATTTAATTTTTCTACATTTAATATTTTTTCATCATATTCAATACTTGCATTTGCTAAAACTAAATTTACTACTGCTTGTTTTATTCCTTTTTGTTTATTTAAGTATTTTTCAAGCCCATTTGAACAAGCACTACATGTCATTCCTTCTATTGATAATATTATTTTTTTCATATTTAATCTTCCTTTTCAACTTCAAATCCTATATCTAAAATTGTATCTTCTATTTTTTCTTTTGAAACTTCATGATCATGTTCTACTTTTACTTCTCCTGTTTTAAAGTTTGCCTCTACTTTTTTTATTCCTTCTATTTCATTTAATGCATTTTTTACTCTGTTTTCACATCCAGTACATACCATTCCTTTTACTTTTATTGTTGTTTTTTCCATTTTTATCTTCCTTTCTTTTATAAATTTTTAGGTTTTTTTAAAGCTCTTAGAGCATTTATTATAGCTATAATTGAAACTCCAACATCTGCAAATACTGCTTCCCACATTGTAGAAAGTCCAAATGCTGTTAAAATTAGTACTAAAACTTTAATAGAAATTGCAAATATAATATTTTCTTTAACAATTCTCATAGTTTTTTTAGACAATTTTATTGTTTTTACTATTTTTAATGGTTCATCTGTCATTATTACTATATCTGATGCTTCAATTGCACTATCTTGGCCTAATCCTCCCATTGCTATACCTATATCTGACATAGCTAGAACTGGGGCATCATTTATTCCATCTCCTACAAATGCAAGTTTCCCTTTGGGAGATTTCGTTTTTAATAATTCTTCTACTTTTTTTACTTTATCTTGTGGTAATAATTCTGCGTATACCTTATCTATTCCTATTTGTTTTGCAACACTTTCTCCTACGCTTTTTTTGTCTCCTGTTAGCATTACTGTTTGTTTTATATTATTTTTCTTTAGTTCTTCTATTGTTTTTTTGGCATCTTCTTTTATTTTGTCTGATATTACAATATTTCCTGCATATTTTCCTTCTATTGCAATATAACAAATAGTTCCTATTTTACTTAACTTTTCATATTCTATTTGTTTTTCTTGCATTAATTTTTCATTTCCTACTAATACATTTTTGCCATCAATTTGTGCTTTAATTCCTTGGCCTGATATTTCTTCAAATTTTTTTATTTTATTTTCGTCTATTTTTTCATTATAGGCTTGTTTTAATGACTTAGATATAGGGTGGTTAGAATAATTTTCTGCATATGCTGCTATTTTTAATAATTCTTCTTTAGAAACTCCTTTAGGGTTTATTTCTTGAACTTCAAAAACTCCTTTTGTAAGTGTTCCTGTTTTATCAAATACTGCTATTTCTACATTTGATAAAGCTTCTAGGTAGTTACTTCCCTTTATTAATACACCCATTTTAGAAGCTCCTCCAATTCCACCAAAAAAGCTTAAAGGAATTGAGATAACTAATGCACAAGGACATGATACAACTAAAAATGATAATGCTCTATATATCCAACTTAAAAAATCTCCTCCTATAATTAGAGGTGGCACTATTGCAAGTATTAGTGCTATTATAACTACTATTGGTGTGTAATATTTAGCAAATTTTGTTATAAAATTTTCTGATTTAGATTTTTTACTACTTGCATTTTCTACTAAATCTAGTATTTGGCTTACTGTTGATTTTTCAAACTCTTTTTCTACTTTTATTTTTATCACACTATTTAAATTAATGCAACCACTTAAAACTTCATCTTTTAATGTTACTTCTTTTGGTATAGATTCTCCTGTTAATGCCTTTGTATCTAATGTTGTTGTTCCTTCTTCTATTACACCATCCAATGGTATTTTTTCTCCTGGTTTTACTATTATTGTTTCTCCTATTTTTACTTCATTAGGATTTACTTTTTCTATTTTCCCATTTCTATAAACATTTGCAAAGTCTGGCCTTATATCCATTAGGCTTGCTATTGATTTTCTTGATTTGTTTACAGCATAACTTTGGAATAGTTCCCCTATTTGGTAAAATAGCATTACTGCTACTGCTTCTGGAAATTCTCCTATTCCAAATGCTCCTAAGGTTGCAACTGACATTAAAAAATTTTCGTCAAATACTTTTCCTTTTAATATATTTCTTAATGCTTTTTTTAATATTTCGAATCCTACAATAATATAACTTATGATGAATATTAGATTATTTATTAATTCATTATTAAATTTTATTACCATAGCAAATATATATAGTATAAGTGCTATTATTATTTTTATTGCCTTTTTATTCATAATAATCCTCCTTACAACTTTTCTATATCTACATCTGGTTCTTCTTTTTTTATTACTTTTTTTACTTTTTTTATAATTTCTTCTTTGTCATTTTCGTTACATTCTAATTCCATTTTTTGGGTAATAAAGTTGATATTTACTGTTTCTACTCCTTCTATTTTTTGTATTGCTCTTTCTAAGTTAGCTGCACAATTTGCACAATCTAGTCCTGTTATTTTAAATTTATTACTCATTTTTTATTCTCCTTTTCTTTTTTATATTTTTAGAGCTCTATTTGCCTTCTTTTTCTTCTTTATGCTCTATATGTTCTATTCCAACTTCAAATACTTGTTTTACATGGTCGTCATCTAATGTGTAGTAAACTTCTTTTCCTTCTCTTCTACATTTTACTATTCCACTTTTTCTTAATGTTGCTAGTTGGTGTGATATAGAGGATTTGCTCATATTTAGTACATTTGCTATATCACATACACACATTTCGTTTTGGTCTAATGCAAATAATATTTTAGTTCTTGTTGGATCACCTATTATTTTGAAAAATTCTGCTAGTTTGTTAAATAATTCAGGTTTTGGCATCTTTTGTAGAGTTTTATTAACTACTTCTTGATGAATTATGTTGCAATCACATATAAATTCATTTATTGACATTTTTGTTTCCTCCTTTTAGAGATAATTGAGTGTATATTCAACTTTATTATATTATAGTTGAATATGTATTCAATTGTCAACACTTTTTTTCTTAATTTTATAAAAAAAATAGTAGTGGTTTTTACTACTATTTAAATTACCATAGTGTCATCTCCTTGTGCATGGGATTTGGTTGTAATAGTGCTGGGGTTGTAGGATGTAGAATTATAGATTCTCCAAGAGAAAGGCTAATTGCAATATTAACAAATAACTTAGTTCCTTGTAATCGGAAGGTTTCCATTTTTAATTTCTATTGCAACAATATTTGTAGCAAGTAGTTTTAGTGGTATTGGAGCTTCTATAATTTCTACATTGGTTGTAATTGGTATAATTATTTTTGCTATTTTCCTTACTTTGCTAATTTCTAAAATATTGTCTAAGACCATTTTAAAAGGTATGCCCTCTTCTTTTGTACTTGAATTGCCCCCTTATAGAAAGCCTCAAATCCGGAAAAATTTTTATACGCTCAATCTTTGATAGAACATTATTTGTTTTAGCAAGAGCAATTAGTGTGGCTGCACCTGCTGGGCTTGTTATTTGGTTACTTGCAAATGTTGGTATTAATGGTGAAAGTTTACTTTCTATAATTGCAAATTTCTTAAATCCATTTGCAAAACTTATGGGGTTAGATGGTTATATTTTAACCGCTTTTATTTTAGGAATTCCTGCTAATGAAATTGTTCTTCCAATTATTTTAATGGCTTATTTAAGGGCTAATACTTTAGTAGATATGGAAGATACTTTTGCAATAGGGCAAATTTTAATTCAAAATGGTTGGACTCTCCTTACTGCAATTAATGTTATGATTTTTACTGTTTTGCATTTTCCTTGTACTACTACTTTACTTACTATAAAAAAAGAAACTGGTAGTTTTAAATGGACTTTTCTTAGTTTTTTAATTCCTACTGTTTTAGGTATTATGGTTTGTATGTTTACTACTTTTGTTTCACAATTTATATCTATAATAACTTGAAAAAAATTTTTTCAAGTTATTATATTTTTATTTCTTTGCACATAAAGGTATTTTGTTGTCTTTACTTAGTTTTTTTACTTCTTCTACAATTTCTTTTAGACATGGTAAATTTATTGAATCTACTAACATTTTTACCTCCTAAAATTCAAATGTTTTTAGGTTAATGTCTTCTACTAGTTTTTCTTTTATTTCTTTCGGTAAAAGTAAGATTTTTTCTACTTCTTCTTTTTTTATAATCTCTGGCAAATATTCTCCACTATCTTTATATTTTGGATCATTTGAAAATTCTGGGCCGTTTCCTGTTCCAAATTCTCCGACCGACATATTTACAAAGAAAATAATATTCTAATTGGTTAAAGTCTGGTGATTTCATTTCATACATTTTCTTAATTACTTTTACGTCAATTCCAAATTCTTCTTTTATTTCTCTTATTACTCCTTCTTCTAAGGTTTCTCCTTGTTCTAAGCCTCCTCCTGGAAAGGTATAATATTCTTGATGATCTTTTCTTTTTATAACTCCTTTTCTATGCATAAAAGCAAAACCATTACCCATAGGTATAATTCCTGCAACTCTTATTCTTTCCATTTTTCTTTTACTCTCCTTTTTTATTAATTTTATTTAGATTTTAGCATATATAATTAAAAATTACAAATTTAAGTTACATTAAAAAACAAAAATTTTTTAGATTTTTAACACTTTTATTTTTTTTATGGTATAATTTTCATGATAAAAATTTTTAAGGAGATGATTAAATTGGCAAGAAGCCTTATGTACGAAAGAGAAGACATTGATGTTACTAAGCTTTATGGCAAAGAAGCAACTTTATCAAAGGAAGATTTTATTTCTACATATCATATTAATTCAAATGGTCTAAGTTCTAACCAAGCTGAAAGTAAGTTAAATAAATATGGTACAAATGAAATAAAACAAGCAAAACCAAAAAAATGGTATCATTATTTTTTATCTAGCCTATTTACACCTTTTAATAGTATTTTAATAGGTATAGCTTTTATTTTAATATACACTGATGTATATTTGGCTGCAAATCCTAATTACAGTAGTATTTTAGTAATTTCAGTACTTGTAATAGTAAGTACTTTACTTGACTTTGTAGAAGAATTTCGCTCTAACCTAGCTGCTGAGAAATTAAAACAATTAGTTGCAACAACTGCTACTGTTATACGTAATGGAAAAGAAGTAAACGTTCCTATGAAAGAAATTGTATTAGGAGATATTGTTGTACTTTCTGCTGGTAGTATGATTCCCGCAGACTTAAGACTTATAGAAACTAAAGATTTATATGTAGGGCAATCTTCCCTTACTGGTGAATCTGATAGTATCAAAAAATCAGAAGAAACCAACCTTACTTTATCTGATATTGAGAATATTACAGATTTAGATACAATTTGTTTTATGGGAACTAATGTTGTTTCCGGTTCTGCTAAAGGTGTTGTTATAAAAACTGCGGATGATACTTATTTAGCAAAAGTTGCTCATACTTTAAATCAAAAGCCTGAAACATCTTTTCAAAAGTCTATTAAAAGTATTAGTAAACTACTAATTAAGTTTATGCTTGTAATGATTCCACTTGTTTTTATATTAAATGTATGGAAACATGATATTATTTTATCATTTACTTTTGCTGTTGCAATTGCAATAGGAATTACACCTCTACTTCTTCCTGTAATTTTATCTTCTAGTTTATCTAAGGGTGCTGTTCGTATGTCTAAAAAGAAAACAATTGTTAAGGCATTAGATTCTATACAAAGTTTTGGAGCTATGAATATATTATGTACTGATAAAACTGGTACTTTAACTGAAGATAATATAGTGCTTGAAAAATATTTAAATATAAAAGGTGAAGAAGATTTACGCATTTTAAAACACGCCTTTTTAAATTCATATTTTCAAACAGGTTTAAAAGGAAATATTGATGAGGCTGTAATTAAAAGAGGGTTACTTAATAATATGGCAGAGTTTAAAGAACAATATAAAATAATTGATGAACTTCCTTTTGATTTTTCTCGTAGACGTTTATCTGTAATATTAAGTGATGGGCAAAAGAAACAGTTAATTACAAAAGGTGCTGTGGAAGAAATTTTAAGTATTTGTACAATGGTAGATTATAAAGGCGAAATTTCTCCAATTACAAAAGAAATTAAAGAAAATATTTTAAGAATTAGCAAAAACATGAATAAAGATGGGCTTCGTGTAATTGCTGTTTGTCAAAAAAATGAAACAACTGATAAGGTAGATTATACAATAGAAGATGAAAAAAATATGATTTTACTTGGTTTTATAGGATTTTTAGACCCACCTAAAGAAAGTGCAAAAGCTTCTATTGAAAAATTAAATAAGGCTCATATAAGAGTTATGGTTCTAACAGGTGACAATGCTGAAGTTACTAAAGCTATATGTAACAAAGTTGGTATCACAACTAAAAAGATTATAGAAGGTAGTCAAATTGATAAATTACAAGACATTGCTCTTTCAAGAATATTAAAGAAAAATAATATTTTTGTTAAACTTTCACCTATACAAAAAGCTAGAATTGTACGTATTCTAAAAGAACAAGGAAATGTTGTAGGATACATGGGAGATGGAATTAATGATGCTCCTTCTCTTACTAATTCAGATGTTGGAATATCTGTTGATACAGCTGTTGACATTGCCAAAGAATCTGCTGATATTATTTTGCTTGAAAAAGATTTAAATGTTTTATTAGAAGGTGTTAAAGAAGGTAGACGTTCATTTGCAAACTTAATGAAATATATTAAAATGGCAATTAGCTTTAACTTCGGAGAAGCAACCTCTGTTATTATTGCAAGTATCTTCTTACCTTTTTTACCAATAACACCTGTGCAATTATTAGTCCAAGGTTTGCTTTACGATTTTGGTCAATTTACATTACCTTTTGATAATGTTGACGAAGACTACTTACAAAAACCTCAAAGCTTAAATTTAAAAAGTATGAAAAAATTTATGTTTTTTATGGGACCTTTAAGTTCATGTTTTGATATGATAGTATTTGCTTGTATATGGTTCATATTTGGCGTAAGAGAAGCTGCTTTATTCCAAACAATTTGGTTTGCATACGGAAATGTAGAAAACTTATTTGGAATGCATATTATAAGAACTGCTAAAATTCCTTTTGCTCAAAGTAATGCAAGTAAAATGGTATATACTTCTTCTATACTACTTTCTATAATTTGTGTATTATTGCCATTTACAGTTCTAGGAAAAATGATTGGATTAGTTCCTATACCATTTGAATACTTCACACTTATTATTGGAATGCCTATCCTATTTTGTATTGCTGCCCTATTTGCTAAAAAATTCTACATCAAAAAATACAAAGAGTGGATTTAAAAAAAATTATCCATTTGGAAACAATCGTTTTCAAATGGATTTTTTATTTTACAAGAAAACTTATCTTTATGTCAAAATCTAAAACTCATTTAAATATAATTCTGTATTATTATTTACATATTTTTTTAATAATTATTAACTTTTAAGAATATAAATATAAATTATGAAAATACTAAATAAAGTTAAACAAAACTAATTCACAATTCACAAATAAAAAACATTAAAAAAATTTATAAAGAAGTGTCCCCGGTTGGACATTTTGTCCAGTTTGGGACGTTTCCCAATTGGACAAAATGTCCAATTGGGAAACGTCCCAAATTGTCCCGATTTGGTTCCTTAAGGAGTTGATATTTTGGCAAATAAGTCTTTAAAAGAAGATATTGATATAAAATCTTTTTATGGTAAAGAGGCAACTTTATCTAAAAATGATTTTGTTGATTTTTATTCTATTAATTTAAATGGTTTGACATCTGAAGAGGCTCAAAGTAGGCTTCGTAAATATGGTAATAATGAAATTAAACATACTAAGCCTAAAAAATGGTATCATTACTTTTTTTCTAGTTTGTTTACACCTTTTAATAGTATTTTATTATCTATTACATTGGTTTTGATTTATACAGATATTTATTTAGCTTCTACTCCTAATTATTCTAGTATAATTGTTATATTGGTTCTTGTTTTTGTAAGTACTATCTTAGAGTTTTTTAGTGAATTTCGTTCTAATCTGGCTGCTGAAAAGTTAAAACAATTAGTTGCAACAACAACTACTGTTATAAGAGATAAAAAAGAAATTCATGTTCCTATTTCAGAAATCACTAAAGGAGATATAGTTTTACTCTCAGCAGGTAGTATGGTTCCTGCTGACTTAAGAATTATAGAGGCTAAAGATTTATATGTTGGTCAATCTTCTCTTACTGGCGAATCTGATAGTATAAAAAAGATTGCCGATCCGGATATTTCTTTTGATGAAATTCAAAATATAACAGATTTAAATACTATTTGTTTTATGGGAACTAATGTAATTAGTGGTTCTGCAAAAGGTGTGGTTATAAAAACGGCTGATAATACTTATTTTGGAAAAATAGCTCATACTTTAAATAAAAAACCTGAAACGGCTTTTCAAAAAGGTGTTAAGGATGTAAGCAAACTTTTAATTAAATTTATGCTTATTATGATTCCACTTGTATTTATTTTAACTGTTTTTAAACATGATATAGTTTTATCTTTTACTTTTGCTGTTGCAATAGCAATTGGTATTACTCCCCTTCTTCTTCCTGTTATTTTGTCTTCTAGTCTTTCTAAAGGTGCTATTCGTATGTCTCAAAAGAAGACTATTGTTAAGGCTTTAGATAGTATTCAGAGTTTTGGTGCTATGAATATATTATGTACTGATAAAACTGGTACTTTAACAGAAGATAGAATTGTACTTGAAAAATATTTAGATATTAAAGGTAATGAAGATACTAGAATATTAAAACATGCCTTTTTAAATTCATATTTTCAAACAGGCTTAAAGGGAAATATTGATGAGGCCGTAATTAATAGGGCTTTAGAAAATAAAATGGAAGATTATATAGAAAAATATAAAAAAATTGATGAAATTCCTTTTGATTTTTCTCGTAGGCGTTTGTCTGTTATAGTAACAGATGGTAAAAAGAATCAATTAATTACCAAAGGTGCTGTTGAAGAAATTTTAAGTATCTGTACAATGGTAGATTATAAAGGCGAAATTTCTCCAATTACAAAAGAAATTAAAGAAAATATTTTAAAAATCAGCAAAAATCTCAATAAAGATGGCTTGAGAGTTGTCGCAGTTTGCCAGAAAAATGATATTGGCAATAAAACTAATTTTGATGTTTCAGATGAAAAAAATATGGTTTTATTAGGATTTATTGGTTTTTTAGACCCTCCAAAAGAAAGTGCCAAAACTTCAATAGATAATCTTAATAAATCAGGGATTCGTGTTATAGTTTTAACTGGTGACAATGTAGAAGTAAGTAAATGTATTTGTGACAAGGTAGGAATTAATTCTGCTAATATTATTGAAGGGGCTGAAATTGATAAATTATCAGATAGTGGTGTTTTACGTCTATTAAATGATACAAACATTTTTGCAAAACTCTCACCCATTCAAAAAGCTCGTTTAATTAGATTACTTAAAGAAAATACGAATATTGTTGGTTATATGGGTGATGGCATAAATGATGCTCCTTCTCTTATAAATTCAGATGTTGGAATATCTGTTGATACTGCTGTTGATATTGCAAAAGAATCAGCTGATATTATTTTACTAGAAAAAGATTTAAATGTTCTACTTTCTGGAGTAAAAGAAGGAAGACGTACTTTTTCAAACTTAATGAAATATATAAAAATGGCTGTAAGTTTTAATTTTGGTGAAGTTTCTTCTGTTATTATTGCAAGTATATTCCTTCCTTTCTTGCCTATTACTCCTATACAGCTATTAACACAAAGTTTGCTTTATGATTTTCGGTCAATTAACTTTGCCTTTTGATAATGTAGATGAGGAATATTTAGAACAACCTAAAAAATGGAATATAAAAAGTTTAAAAAACTTTATGCTATTTATGGGACCTCTTAGTTCTTGTTTTGATATAATAGTATTTGCTTCTCTTTGGTTTATATTTAGTGTAAGAGATGCTGCATTATTTCAAACAATTTGGTTTTCATATGGAGTTGTATCAAATTTAATTGGTATGCATGTAATTAGAACATCGAAAACTCCTTTTGTAAAAAGTCATGCTAGTCCTATTGTATATTTTTCTTCTATACTACTTAGTATTATCGCAATTTTAGTACCTTTTACTTGGATTGGCTCTTTAATTGGATTAGTTAGTATACCTCTTAAATATTTAAGTGTAATTATTGGTGTTCCTATTCTTTATTGTTTTGTAGCAATAATTGCAAAAAAAATCTATATTAAAAAATATGGTGAATGGATTTAAGTAAAAAATTGTCGCACTATTATAAATGCGACAATTTTTTATATAATCAGATATTTTTGTTTATTTAATTATTAAAATTATTAAAAATTATCATAAGAAAAGAAGTCTAAAGTTTTTTACAAACTTTCCAATATACTCTTATCATGTTTTTTTGTATTTTTTACTAATTGATTTTATTTATTATTTATTATTTATTATTTATTATTTTTATCTTTTTTTATTTATTATTTTTCAGGATTAATCAACTTTGGCATCTTTTAATTTTGTTAATTCTTTAATTGTATTAGTTGTTATGCTATTTTTACATTTATTATAATTACAATAGTTTATAAATTTAATTATCATTAATTGATGTTGTCAAAATTCTCCGTCCCCATTGACAACATGATGGCATAATGGCAGTAATTACATAATTTCAACATTTTGTTCTCCTATTATTTCTTTGAAAATTTCTAGTATTGAGTCTGTTAGGTAAATCTGTCCACAACTTCTTTCTTCTTCTTGGATTTTTACGTATACATTTATGTTGTTTTTGTTTCCTCCAAAGTATTTTATTGCTCCTCTTAGTTTGTCTTTTTCTTCTTCTTTTGAATTTGTTATGTTTAGTATTAAGACTTTTTGTTTTTGCTCTCCTATGTCTTTTATTTCGTTTGCAATTATTGTGGCTTCCTCATCTTCTTTGATGCTTAGTCTTCCGT
>CALXUW010000020.1 GCA_944391795.1 uncultured Clostridia bacterium | reverse complement strand
TTAATATATGTTAATAATATGTAGTGAATGTGGTAAAGAGTACTCAGACCAAGCAAAGAGTTGTCCTCATTGTGGAGCTCTAACATCTCAAAATAGATATATTCCAAGTAACGCAAAAAGAAACTATACGCAAGAAAACAATAAAGGGTTAGCAATTGCTGGTTATGTACTTGGCATAATTTCACTTTTCATTTTTCCAATTTTAGGAGTTTTATCAATAGTATTTGGAGCAATAGCAATGGGAACAAATGAAAACAATGAATCTTGGACTAAGGCTATATGGCAATATGAAAATAAAGCATTAGGTTTTGGGAGATGTTCTCTTATAATAGGAATTATTGATGTTATATGGATGTTTGTTAATTACTATATGTTAATGGGTGAATTTTATTAAACCATATAGATATTACCAAAGATAAAAAAGGAGGTGTGAAATTCAAATGAAGAGTGAAAAAGGAGTCAGTTTAATAATGTTTATAATTATTGCATTAATAATTATTATAGTACTATTTTTTATAATATCAACCATAAGTCAAAATGCAGAATTTAATCGAAAAAAAGAATTTATTGAAGAACTTAATGACTCAGCAGTAGATTATAATGTTGATGTTTTAAAAAGAAATACGATAATTTTAACATACTATCCTAATGCATCAGATGATTTATTATTTAAAGAAGTAGCAACAATTGACTTAGAACTTATAACTGCCGAAAATGTCAATAGTATGTTAGAATTATACAAAGAAGAACAAACAGCTGTAATGGAATTTAATGACACATTATTAGAATATTATAGAGAAATTTTACAATAAATGAAAGGTGGTAAATATTTTATGGGCATTATACTTTTTATTATTTTTATTATAGGTTCTATTATAATTTTTAAAAACAAAGATAAGAGATTTCCTAACAATCCAATTCTTGGTTGGGTAGTTTGTACAATAGTACTAGCAATTGCATTATATGGAATGTATTATTTTGGCGAACAGGCTGCTGATAATGCAGCTTACAATGCAGGATATGAATCAGTTTATCATAAATAATAGCAATTTAAAAAATAAAAGCCTAGTAAAAAATTACTAGGTTTCTTTTTTGATAATACTCTACAATTTCATATTTACGGCAAACCCACCGTATAAAGTAATATATGTTGTTCGTATTATCACTAGATGGCTGGGCTGGCTAGATTCGAACTAGCGCATGCCAGAGTCAAAGTCTGGTGCCTTACCGCTTGGCTACAGCCCAATATATAGTTGATAAAATGGGGTGGAAGATGGGACTCGAACCCACGGTCTCCAGTGCCACAAACTGGCGCGTTAACCAACTACGCTACATCCACCATTGTTTGCACTTTTCCCTTAAGCACATACACTATTTTAACTAATTTTGCCCCATTTGTCAACTCTTTTTTTAGTATTTTTTATAAATTTTTAAATTTTTTACATTTATTATTATTCAATTGTATTTCTAATTAGTAGATAAAGAATTTGGATCTATTCCGTATTGGCTATATAGCCATGTCATATAATCAAAAGGTTCTAATGTAGTTGGTAATCCATAATCAGTACCATTTGTTTCAACTCTAATTGATGTAATTTTTACTGGATTTACTGGAGTGCTTACTTCTGTGTTTCCTGTTTCTTCACTATCATCTGCTGCTTTTACTTCTACATTTTCTATGTTATGTATAACATCCATTCCTTCTATTACTTTACCAAATGATGTATAATATCCATTTAATGATGCATTATCTTTTGTCATTATAAAAAATTGTGAGCTTCCTGAATTATATGATTCTTCTGCTAGAGATGATGAGTAACTTGTATAATCATTTCTTGCCATTCCTATTACGCCTTCTTCAAATTTTAATTTATTGTCTACTCCATTTGCTATAAATTCACCTTTTATAGAATATGTTTCATCACTTCCATCGTCTTTTAGGTCTTTTAATGTTGCAGAACCTTGTCCTGTTCCTTGTTTATCTCCACCTTGTATCATAAAATCTTTTACAACTCTGTGAAATGTTAATCCATCATAAAATCCTCTATTGGCAAGTGTTATAAAGTTTGCAACGGTTTCAGGTGCATTACTTGGGTATAATTCTATTTTTACTGTTCCGAAAGTTTTCTACCTCCATTGTTGCTACTGGATTTTTAACCTCCATAGTAATTTTTTTATAATATCCATATGATAATCCTGCTATTAATACTATTACCAAAATTAAAGCAATTATCCATAAAATTTTACTTATTTTTTTCATTTTTTAATCAATCCTTCCTTTTTTCTTAAGACTTAAAATCTAAAATCAGTTTTCTAATTCTTAAAGTTAATTTTTTTATAAAAACTTTTCATCTTTTATGTTATTGTTATGTTTTTAAATTTTTATATTAAATTATCAAATACAAATTGTTCTTGCATTCTTTTTAGTGATTGTTTTATCGTTCTAGCTCTTACTTCACCTATACCATCTACCTCATCTAAGCTTTCTATATCTGCTGCTAATATCAGTTGAAATGATTTAAATGAATTTATCAAATTTTCCACTATGTTTGATGGCATTCTTGGAACTTTGCTTAAAATCCTATATCCTTTTGTATAAACACCTACTTCATCATAGTTATCAAAGTTTTCATATCCTAGAAGTTTAGCTATAACTGTTTCTTTAGATAAATCTTCATATGAAAGCTCACTTAAACTTTCTATTACTTCTCCAGTGTTTACTTCTTTTTTGCCTTGTACTATGTAATCTTTTATTATTAATTCTTCTTCTTTTTCAAGTCCCCCTATTAGTTCTTCTAATTGCATTCTTACTAAGCGTCCATCTTCTCCTAATTCGTAGATTTGCCTTTGAATTTCTTCTACAATTCTCATTACCATTTCTGCTCTTTGTATTGCTACTAATACATTTTGCAGAGTTACAATATCATTGAATTCATATTCATTTAATATGTTTAGTTTGTTGTCAAATACTTTTTTATATCTTTCTAATGTTTGTATTGCTTGATTTGCTTTGTTTAATACTACATCTGTATCTTCTAGAACATATCTATCATTTCCTTTAAATACTGTTATTATATTTCTTCTTTGTGATATGCTAATTACTAATTCTCCTGTTTGTTTGGCTGTTCTTTCTGCTGTTCTATGACGGGTTCCGAGTTTCTAAGGTTGGTATTTCATATGATGGAATTAATTGGGTATTTGCATATAATATCTTTTTTAAATCTCCACTCAAAACAATAGCTCCATCCATTTTGGCAAGTTCATATAATTTTGAAGAACTATAATCTTCGTTTATTGTAAATCCTCCATCTACTATTGTTTTTATTATTTCACTATCATCTGTTATTAGTAATAATGCACCTGTTTTAGCTCTTAATATATTTTCTAGACCTTCTCTTATTGGAGTTCCTGGAGCAATTAATTTTAGAATTTCTGTAATATTGTCTTCTTTACCTTTTCTCAAAATTATTCTCCTTTCTTTTTAAAAGCCTTCATTTTTTTACTTAAAATATTCTTATTTTATGCCTACCTTTCTCATAGCTTCATTAATATTTCTTACGCCTATTATATCTAATTTAAAATTATCTTTCAAGTCCTTTTTGTTACTTTCTGGAATTATACATGTTTTGAAGCCTAATTTTTCCGCTTCTTTAAGCCTTTTTTCAACCAAATTAATTCTTCGTACTTCTCCTGTTAACCCAACTTCTCCTATTATTACCATATCTTTTGGAATTGGTATATTTTTAAAAATAGATGCTGTTACCAAAACAATTCCTAAATCTATTGAAGGCTCATTAATTCTTAAACCTCCTACTACATTTAAATAAACATCTTGGTTTCCTAGCATTAAACCTGCTTTTTTTTCTAAAACCGCAATTAATAGTGCTAATCTATTATAATCAATTCCATTAGCTGTTCTTTTAGGTATTCCAAAAACAGTTTGAGTAGTTAATGCTTGCAATTCTACTAATATAGGTCTTGTTCCTTCCATGCTAGAGACGATGCAAGAACCGACTTAAAGCGTCTTCTCTTTCTGATATTAAAACATCAGATGGGTTTGTTATTTCTCCCATTCCTTCTTCTTGCATTTCAAACATACCTATTTCATTTGTTGAACCAAATCTATTTTTTACACCTCTTAAAATTCTATATTGATTATATCTTTCTCCTTCTAAATATAAAACAGTATCTACCATATGTTCTAATACTCTTGGCCCAGCTATATTTCCTTCTTTTGTTACATGTCCTATAATTATTGTTGTAATTGCTCTTGATTTACAAACCCTCATAACTTGAGAAGTAATTTCTCTTACTTGGCTTACACTTCCGTGCAGCTGCAGATAACTCTTCAGAATACATAGTTTGTATTGAATCTATTATTACAAGTTTAGGATTTAGCTCGATAATTGCATTGTTTACTATATCTATATCAGTTTCTCCTAGAAATAAAATATCTTCATTATTAATCTTTAATCTATCTGCCCTCATTTTTATTTGTTCAGCTGATTCCTCACCAGAAACATATAAAACCTTGCCTTCTCCTTTTACCTTATCACAAATTTGTAAAATAAGAGTTGACTTTCCAATTCCTGGTTCTCCTCCGAAGTAACACTAAAGAGCCTTTAACCAGTCCCCCACCTAATACTCTATCTAATTCTCCAAATCCAGTAGAAGTTCTAACTGTTTCTTTCGCTTGGTATGAATTTAACTTTTGGGGGATATTTAGCTTTGCTTCATTATTTTTTAGTTTAGATGTTTTAGTATCTATTATTTTTTGTTCATAAAATGTATTCCAGCTGTTACATGCTGGGCACTTTCCTAGCCATTTTGTAGACTCATTTCCACATTCACTACATACAAAAACTGTTTTACTTTTTACCATGTCCAATTTGGGACGTTTCCCAATTGGACATTTTGTCCAATCTGGGACACATCTTCCTCCTTCTTTTTTTAGTTCTTTTTATTTTAATGTTATTTTACTTTTTTAATGCTCTTTCTATTTGCTTTCTGTTTATTCCTAGCACTCTTGCTAGTTGTGACTTTGATGTTCCTTTTATTTTTTTTAATTCTATTAATTTTTCATTTC
The DNA here is from genome assembly GCA_944391795.1 of uncultured Clostridia bacterium. GTDB lineage: Bacteria > Bacillota > Clostridia > TANB77 > CAG-508 > CAG-269. The sequence continues at coordinate 11,052 of CALXUW010000020.1, read as the reverse complement.
TTATTTTTGTATTATATTCTTTTATTTTTGTTACTTTTGTTATTTTAAAAAGTATTTGAATTTGCTTTATTAGTTCTTCATCTGTTAATTTTTCTTTTATTTCATATTCAAGATAATCATTTATTTCTTCTTTTCCTTTTATATGAAATTCTTTAAAATTTTTAATTTGCTCTTGCATTGTATTTCCAAATAAGGATAAGAATTTTTGTCTAGTAATTATTTTTTCTTCTTTAATATATTCATTAAAACTACTCCAGGTATAATTTCTTAAATCTGAAATTCCTGCTTTTTCGGGATTTTTGTGTATGTATCTTATTACTTGCATCAAATATTCTTGCGTTTCTACATTTTTACTTAAAAACCTATTTTGAAATAAATGTCCTGTTTTTTCATACTTTTTGGAAAAATAATTAGAATATGAAATTGCTAAACTTTGCATTGCTTTTGAAATTTTTTCTTTCTTATCATATAATACCATGTGTACATGATTATTCATTAAACAATATGCATAAACTTCATAATTAAATTTTTCTTTTGTATTCGTAATTTCTTTTAAAAATTTTTTATAGTCTTGTTTATCTAAAAATATGTCTTGACTATCATTTCCTTTTAAAATAACGTGATATACTTTTGTACCACTTGTTTTTCTAGCTTCGCGGGGCATAATTCATCGTCTCCTTTTTTTACTTTTTTTACTTTTTTATTCTTTTCTAATTTTTTTGTTTTTTGCCCCGTAAAAACTCCCTTTCCAAACATAAAAAGTATAGCACATATTTTAATATTTGGCTATACTTTATTAATTTAATTCACCGAAAATTCATATTTCTTATATATTATTTTAAGATCTGTCCCAGAATGGACATTTTGTCCATTTTGGGACGTTTCCGAATTGGACAAAATGTCCAATTCGGAAACGTCCCAAATTGACCCAAAATTATTCTATTTTCTACCGAATTTGATTTCTTGGAATAAAAAGTCATGAACTTTTTCCCATGTAATTTCTTGGTGAAGAAATTCGTTTACTTCATTTTCCACTTTTTGTTCATATGGTGTTAATTCAACTTTTATTTCTTTGTTCCAATCGATATCTTGTAACCAGAATGCTTTGAATTTTGACCAAAATCCTATTTTTGTTGGTAAGTTTTTTCCTGGTTCTCTTATTGTTCCTGCATTGTTTTGTATTTCGTTGTTTTCTATTTGTTGTTGGTTATTATTAAATTGCACTCCTCCAAAAGCTCCTGATATTTTGTTTTCTTCTCCTAAATCTGCCATTTTTGTTTCCTCCTTCGTAATTTATACACTTTTCTTACATTATTTATACTATATTATTTTAGAATAATCAAGTAATTTTTTTAATTTTTATATTAAATGTTTGTTACATGTTTGTTACATATTTGTTACATAATCATTTTTATATGATTTTTAGCTATTTTTTATAGGTTTTATTTTTCTAGTTTTCTACTATTATGTGGTCTATTTCTGCCTTTTTGCATTTTACTTTTAGTATCTTATTTTCTATGTTTTGGTCTGTTTTTAGATATGCTAATAGGTAGTTTTTGGTATGGCCGTGATAATAACCTTCTTTTTTTTCTTCAAATAATACTTCTATTTGCTTTCCTATGTATTTTTCATTATATTCTTTTTGGTTTTTGTTTGATAGTTCTATTAATTTTTGACTTCTTTCTTCTTTTTTGCTTCCATCTATTTGATTTGGCATGATTGATGCTTTTGTTCCTTTTCTTGGTGAATATTTGAAAATGTGCATTTTATAGAATTTTATTTTTTCTAGGAATTTATATGTTTTATTGAATTCATCTTCTGTTTCACCTGGGAAACCAACTATTATGTCGGTTGTAAGTATTACATCTTCAAAATTTTTTCTAAGCAATTCTACTATTTCTATAAACTGATTAGTTGTATATCTTCTATTCATTCTTTTTAGTGTATCATCACATCCGCTTTGTAATGATAGATGGAAATGAGGACATATTTTTTCTAATTTTTTTAGTCTATTTACAAATTCTTGGGTTATTAATAATGGTTCTATTGATCCTAGTCTTATTCTCTTGATTCCTTCTATTTTGTTAATTTCTTCTAGTAAATCTATCAACTTATATTCCTCTTTAAAGTCTTTTCCATATGATGCTATATGTATTCCTGTTATTACTATTTCTTTTATTCCTTCTTTTGCTATTTTTGAGATTTCTGATTTTATATTTTCTGGTTTTCTACTTCTTACTCTTCCTCTGGCATATGGTATTATGCAATATGAACAAAATCTGTCACATCCGTCTTGAATTTTAATTACTGCTCTTGTTTTGGAAGTATATGTTACTTCTCCTAAATCGACAAAGTCTTTTTGTAACATTAAATCATGAATCTTTGATTCTTTTTTACTTGTTTTTATATAGTTTTCTATAAATTGAACTATGTCATTTTTTTCATTGTTTCCTAATATTAAATCTATATCTTCTATTTTTTCTAGTTCTTCTTTTGCAACTTGTGCATAACAACCACATGCTACGATTATTGCATTTGGGTTTAGCTCTTTGGTTTTTCTTATCATTTGCCTTGATTTTCTGTCTGACATGTTTGTGACAGTACATGTGTTTATTATATAAATATCTGCTTTTTTTGTGCTATCTATTACTTCATAACCCTTTTTTATAAATTTTTGTGCCATTGCATTTGTTTCATACTGATTTACTTTACAACCGTAATGTGATTAGGGCAACTGTTTTAGTTTCTATGTTTTTCATATTACTTTTTCTACCTTTTTATTTTATTTTCTTGCTTTTCCTTCTAATACATCTAAGTTGTCTAATGCTTTACCTGTTCCTAATGCTACACATGATACTGTGTCTTGTGCAATCATTACATTTATTCCTGTTTTTTCTTGTAATAATTTATCTAGGCCATCTACTAAACATCCTCCACCAGTCATGTATATTCCTTTGTCACTTATATCTGCTGCAAGTTCTGGTGGTGTTCTTTCTAGTACTGAGTGAACACTATCTACAATCATCATTGCAGGTTCTATTAGTGCTTCTAACATTTCGCTTGAATGTACTGTTATTGTTTTTGGAAGTCCTGTGATTAAATCTCTTCCTCTTACATCCATTTCGGTATCTTGTATTTTGGGGAATACACACCCTATATTTACTTTTAGGTCTTCTGCTGTTCTTTCTCCTATCATTATGTTGTGTTTTTTCTTGATATATTTTACTATATATTCATCAAATTTATCTCCTGCAATTTTTAGGGATGTACTTACAACTGAACCACCTAGTGAAATTACAGCTATATCTGTTGTTCCTCCACCTATATCTACTACCATATTTCCACATGGTTTTGATATGTCTATTCCTGCTCCAATTGCTGCTGCTATTGGTTCTTCTATTAAATAAACTTTTCTTGCTCCTGCTTGAGATGCTGCATCTATTACGGCTTTTTTTTCTACTTCGGTTACTTGTGAAGGTATACAAATCATAATTCTTGGAGCGAAGATAAATTTTCCACATACTTTGCTAATGAAGTGTTTTAACATTTTTTCTGTTACGGTATAGTCGGAGATTACACCATCTCTTAAAGGTCTTGTTGCTACTATATTTCCTGGTGTTCTTCCGAAGCATTCTTCTTGCTTCTTGTCCTACTGCTAGAACTTCTCCTGTGTTGTTGTCAACTGCTACAACTGAGGGTTCTCTTAGTACTATTCCTTTTCCTTTCACATATGCAATTACTGTGGCTGTTCCTAAATCTATACCTATATCTTGTCCTAAACCTATTTTAAACATTTTTATCTTCCCTTCTAAAAACAATGTTTATATTTTATCATTTTAATTTTTCTTTTTTGTTACAATTTCGTTACAATTATATTACAATATCTATAATTTATCAAGGTTTTTAATTGAATTTTTTTTATTTTTATATTATAATTACTATTGTTTAGACTTTAAAAAGTAGTATGTCTCTTTTTTAGGAGAATTATTAATAAATAAGATTATAACATAGATTATTTAAAAGATTTTTATTTAAGGAAAGGAACTTTTATGCAAACCTTTAAATATATTTCAAATAGTGAAAATGATACAATAAATTTTGCAAAAAAACTAGCAAAGAATTTACGGAAAAAAAGACATTATAGTTTTATCACGGGGACTTAGGTTCTGGTAAGACTAAATTTACTCAAGGGATTTTAACATATTTTAATTTACAAGATGAAATCTCTAGCCCAACTTTTACTATTGTTAATGAATACATTTCAAAAGATATTAATATTTATCATTTTGACGTTTATCGTTTAGAGGATTCTTCCGAATTTTATGAAATAGGTGGAGAAGAATATTTTGATAAGGGTATTTGCATTATAGAATGGGGAGAGTTAATAGAAGATGTTTTACCACCTAATTATATTAAAATAAATTTTGAAAAAGATTTTTTAGATGATAATAAAAGAATTTTAAATATAACAGCTTATGGTAAAAGATTTCAAAATATTTTAGAAGAACTTGTAAATAATATTTAGAATTTTTTAAGGAGGTTTTTAATTTTGAAAATATTAAGTATTGACACAGCAAGCAATATTTGTGGTGTTTCGATTTTAGAAGATAATAATTTAATAAAAACTTTAGACTGTGATTCAAATATGACTCATTCTCAAGTTTTAATGCCAATGGTTGAAAATATTTTTAATGAGACTAATTTATCTTTAAAAGATATTGATTTACTTGTTTGTGATAAAGGTCCTCGGTTCTTTTACAGGAATTAGGATTGGTATTGCAACTGCTAAGGGATTTCATGATAGTTTGGATATTCCTTTAATTGGTATTAGTTCGTTAGAAGCTCTTTGTTATAATGTAGATGGTTATAATGAAAATGAAGAGAGATTTATTGCTTCTGTTATTGATTGTAAAAATGAAAATGTTTATTTTGCTTTATATAGGCTTGTAAATAATGATTATAGTGAGATAATTGCACCAAATACTAATAGTATTTATAATTTTTTGGATATTTTGAATGATTCTTCTTACTCTAATTCTTTAATTACTTTTGTTGGGGATGGTGCAATTTCTTATAAAGAGATTATAAAAGAAAAAATTAAGACTTGTAATTTTGTAGATGAAATTGGTAAAAATTCTTTGAATTCTTTTAGTCTTGGTATGGCTCGGATTTAATAAATATAAGAAGGGAGATTTTTTAGAAGAAGTGTTACCTTTATATTTAAAAAAGCCTCAGGCTCAAAGATTGTTAGAAGAAAAGTTAAATGCAGATAAATAGAACTTAAGTTTAGAATTTTTTTAAAGTATTTTTATTCTTTTTTAAGGAGATTGATTTGTAAATATGGATATTGATATATCATATATGAATATTGAAGATTTAGAAGAAATTAAGGATGTTTTAATAAGTGATTTTGATGATTTTTGGAGTTATAATATTTTGAAGGGTGAATTGGAAGCTTTAAATTCTAAATATTTTGTTGCTAGGTATTTAGGTGAAATTGTGGGATTTGCCGGTATTAAAATAATAGACTTGGAAGCTGAGGTTATGAATATTGTTACTAGAAAGGATAAAAGGAATTTAGGGATTGGCAGTTTGCTTCTGGAGAAGCTTATTTTGGTTTCTAAAGATTTAGGTTTGAATGAGATTTATTTGGAGGTTAATTCGAAAAATTGTGTGGCCATTTCTTTGTATGAGAAATTTAAGTTTGAAAAAATTGGAATTAGGAAAAAGTACTATAATGGAAATGATGCTATGATTATGAGGAAGAAATTTATATATTAAAAAATTTATATTTTTAATTATTGTTTAAATCAAAAAATCCAATATTGAAAAAATTGGATTTTTTGATTTTTATAGCTTTTTAATCAATTTAGATTTTCATTAAAAATATATTTTTATGAAATAGAGTATATATATTTATATTAAATATTAATTTTTGTCTATTTAATTATTAAAATTATAAAAATTTACATAAACTTTCTGATATATTCCTATTTTGGTATTTTGTTTATTAAGATATTAGATTTCAAAGAAATTACAGGTCGTAATCCATGTTGTCCTGTGCTAGAATAGGTATAAATGCTACCATTTGTCTGTATATCCAATATACTACTCACGCTTCCTTTATACGGAGCTGCCAACCAATAATATGGATACGCAGAAGTATCATATCCATACTCCCCTAATCCTTGTAAATAGAATAATCCTTTTGAACCTGTATTTATACTTACTGAACTTAAACTATCTAAATCGCTTTCTCCTCTTGCATAATTTAACTCTGCTAGTGTTAAATTATGCACATCTTCGGCTACTTCTTCCACTATAAACTCTTCTCCTGATAATTCTCCATCTTTTTTTCCATTTATCTCTTCATATAATCCCTCATTATCGTTTGATTGATTTAAAGCACTATATTTTCTGAGTCTCAATAGTTCAAAATTGTAATACAATCCTGCTATCGCATACATATTAGTATTATTACTTTTTCCTTGATTAAATTTTTCCACATAATCTGCTCTCTGCGCTGTATTCCCTGCCCATTTTCCCACAGTTCCTCTGTTTTCGTTTGATTTATCCGTTACTATATTCTTTATTGTACTATAATTATATTCTAATTCTGCTGGAATTCCCGTTGATATTAGTTTTACTCCACTATATGTTCCATCTGAATTTTTTGTTCCTGAGTCTAAAACTCTCCATCCGTCTTGAGCTGTAAATGGATGGTCTGTTTCCATATCTGTATATGTTACGTTATATTCTACATAATCTCCTATTTCTAATGTAATATCTGGCACCTCAGGTTCCTCGGGTTCTTCAGAATCCCCATTCTTGTCATAATCAGTTACATTCCCACTTGCATCTACTAAATAACTTCTTCCACTATTTAAATAAGTTACAATTATTCCTAAATCTGTTGTTTGATCATCTGATGAATATTTGCTAACTCCTACACTTTCATCTAATTCTTGATCTAAATACATTTTTGTTACATTTCCTTCTTTATCCTTTCCCATTGCTTTTACTGTTGCTATTTCTAAAGTTTCTTTTTCTTGGGCAATTTCTGTTTGTTCTTTTGCAGCATTCGCCTGATTTATTGTTCCATTTTGTCCTGTGATTGCTCCTATTGTTATTCCTGCTAAAATTAATAATACTATTATTGTTATTACTAGCGCTATTAATGTTATTCCTTTTGTACCTTTTTTTATACTTTTTTTCCTCTTCATTTTACTCTCCTTTGCCTTCTTTTTCTATTTGTTTTTTTCCTTATTTTTTATTTTAGCTTTTACATATTTATTTGTTTTTATGTACTTTATATATATTTTTACCATACTGTGTTTACACTTTCTTATGTTAAAACTTTATATTGTTTTTTTCTTTTTGCTAACTTTTTTAGCTCTTTTATTCTTTTAATCTATACATAAAAAGATAGCATTAATAACCATACCTATTTGTATGATTATTTAACTGCTATCTTTTATTTTATCTCTATTATTTCTCTTTTTTTTTATTTACTAAATTTTCAATAGTTAAGTGTATAAATAGCTTTTTTAATAAAGAGTATCTCTCTACAGTTGCAATGTTTTTAGCTTTTGTATATTTTTCCATCTTTATATCTTCCTTTTCATTTTTTATTTTTATTTCAAAATTTCACTTTTAGTATAACTTATATTTTTTCTTTTTTCAACACTTGTAATATAATTAATATTTACTTTAGCCAAATATTTTAAACAAATTTGACCCTTCTTTTATATCTATTTTATGATATTTCACTTTACATTCATCAAATAATCTTCTAGATGCAATATTATTTTCTGAGTTACTATATTTATCAGATAAATATATAACTTCTTTTATTCCTGATTGAATAATTATTTTTGCACATTCATTACATGGAAATAAATCAACATATATTTTTGCTTCTTCTAAATCTTTTTTACTTCCTCTATAATTTAAAATTGCATTCATTTCAGCATGGCAAACATATGGGTATTTTGTATCTAAATTATTTCCTTCTCTTCCCCATGGGAATTTATCATCATTAAATCCATTTGGTGCTCCATTGTAGCCTATTGATAAAATTCTATTGTCTGTACTTACTATACATGCTCCAACTTGAGTTGATGGGTCTTTGCTTCTCATTGCTGATAGTTTTGCTATGGCCATAAAATATTCGTCCCATGTTAGATAATTTTCTCTTTTTTTATTATTCATAATTACTATCATTCCTTTCACTTAAGGCACATACTTAAATAAAATGTTTCCATATATTGGATATTATTCGTACCATTCTAATTCCCAATCATCTAATATTACTGTGTCTCCTTCTTTTACTCCCATTTGTTTTAGTTTTTCATCTATTCCCATATTTTTTAAGCATTTTTGTAAGTAATACATAGATTCATTGTCTTCTATGTTTATTCTTCCCATTAATCTTTGAACTGCTTTTCCTGATACTTTAAATACTCCTTTTTCCTTTTTTATAGTCCAATCATCTTCTTTTTCTTCTAAGGTATAGACTATTTTTTCTTCAACATCTATTAAATCTTCTTTTGGTAATTTTTTTAGTTCTTGGGATACATAATCTATTAGTTCTTGTACTCCTTGTTTTGTTACTGCTGATATTTTAAATAATTCTAGACCTTCTTTTTTGGCTAGTTCTTCTACTTCTTTTAGATTTTTTTCATCTTTCATTACATCTATTTTATTTGCTACAATTATTTGTTTTCTTGTACTTAATTTTTCACTGTATTTTTTTAGTTCTTTATTGATAGCATAGAAATCTTCTACTGGGTTTCTTCCTTCTTGTCCTGATACATCTAAAAAGTGTAATAATAATCTAGTTCTTTCTACATGTCTTAAAAATTGTATTCCAAGACCTACTCCTTCACTTGCACCTTCAATTATTCCGAGGAATATCTGCAATTACAAAACCATCACCATTTTTTGTTTTTACTACACCTAAATTTGGAACAAGAGTTGTAAAATGATAATTTGCAATTTTAGGTTTTGCGTCTGTTACTATAGATAAAAATGTTGATTTTCCGACATTTGGGAAGCCTAATAGTCCTACATCTGCTAAAAGTTTTAATTCTAATATTAATTCTTTTTCTTCTCCTTTTTCTCCATCTTCTGAAAATCTTGGAGCTTGCCTAGTTGCTGTTGCAAAATGTGAATTTCCTCTTCCTCCTCTTCCACCTTTTAAAATCAGTTCTTTTTGATCTATTTTAGATAAATCTGCAATTACTTTTCCTGTTTTTGCATCCTTTACGACTGTACCTATTGGAACTTTTATATATAAATCTTCTCCATATTTTCCGTTACAATGACTAGAGCTTCCATTTTCTCCATTTTTGGCTTTGAATTTTTTGTTATATCTAAAATCAATTAATGTATTTTTATCTTTATCTACTTGGAAATAGACATTCCCTCCATTTCCTCCATCTCCTCCATCAGGGCCTCCTGCTGCTACATATTTTTCTCTTCTAAAGGTTGCTACTCCATTTCCTCCGTCTCCTGATTTTATGATTATTTTTGTATAATCTGTAAACATATTTTTTTCTCCTTATTAATAATCTAGCATCATTGCTTTTTTTACTTTTTTCATTGTTTCTTTAGCTATTTTTTGAGCCTTTTTTGTACCTTCCATTAAGATTTTGTCAACTTCTTCTATGTGTTCTTCATAATATTTTCTTTTTTCTCTAATTGGTCTTAATTCTTCTATTATATTTTTGGCTAATTGCTTTTTACAAGCAACACATCCACGTTTTCCTGCTTTACATTCTTCACACACTGTTTTTATTTCTTCTTTAGTACTAAATAAATTATGATAATATGCTACCATACATATATCGGGATTTCCTAAATCGTCTTTTTTTATCCTGTTTGGATCTGTTAGGGCACTCATTACTTTTTTAGTTATTTCTTCTTCACTATCTGATAAGTAAATAGCATTTCCTAAAGATTTTCCCATTTTTTCATTTCCGGTCTAATCCTTTTATTCTTTTTCCACTAGATAAAACTTCTTTAGGTTCTTTTAATACTTCTCCATATATGCTGTTGAACTTTCTTACAATCTCCCTAGTTTGCTCAATTAATGGTAGTTGGTCTTCTCCTACTGGAACTAATTCCCCTTCAAAACATGTTATGTCTGCTGCTTGACTTACGGGATATCCTAAAAATCCATATGTAACACTTTCTCCAAATAATTCTTTCTTTTGAGCAATTTCAGTTTTTACTGTAGGATTTCTTTGTAATCTGGAAATTGTAACTAAATTTGAATAAAAAACTGTTAGTTCAGCAACTTCTGGTATCATTGATTGTATATATATAGTAGTTTTATTTGGATCTATTCCGGCATGATAAGTAGTCTATTGCGACTTCCCTTACATTCATCCTTACTTTTTTTGGATTATTAAAGTTGTCTGTTAGTGCCTGAACATCTGCAATTAATATAAAAGAGTCATATTCTCCGCTATTTTGCATTTCTATTCTTTTTTTTAATGAACCAAAATAGTGACCTATATGTAATCTTCCTGTTGGTCTATCTCCAGTTATTATCCTTATTTTTCCCATATCATCCGCTCCTTTTTTCATTTTCATATTATACTATATTTTATTTAATTTTACAAGTGACTTTTTTGGGGCAATTTTTGGGTCAGTTTGGGACGTTTCCCAATTGGACATTTTGACCAGTTTGGGACACTTCTTGCACTTGGAAGATTTAGCTAAAACCATTGGTACTTGTGGAGTTTAAGGCCATGGGGATAATATTATAATTTTTATTAAATTCCTCGGCTTGCTTCGTAGACGACACCTTTTAACCTTTAAATAAGCGAGCCTCTCGTTACATTTATTCACGCTTCCTCACTTATTTAAAGCTAAAAAGGTGTACGTCTACTTTGCGGCACATTCGTCATTTAATAAAAATTATAATATTATCCCCCTTGGGCCTTAATCACACGAGTACCAATGGTTTTAGCTAAATCCCCCAAAAGGGAGAAGTGTCCCAGACTGGTCAAAATGTCCAATTGGGAAACGTCCCAAATTGTCCCT
>CALXUW010000019.1 GCA_944391795.1 uncultured Clostridia bacterium | reverse complement strand
TTTTTCAAAAATTCTACAATCTGATAAACATCAATCCAAATTTCATTAGGGCTATCTACTTGTGATTCATCAAAAATTAATTGCATACCAAAATGTAAATGAGGAACATTAATATTATTAACATTTTCTTTTACACTATAACCTGTCATTCCAAGATATCCAATAACATCTCCAGCTTTTACAGTCATACCTTTTTCTAAACCTTCTGCGTAAGGATGATTTTTTCTTAAATGTGCATAATAATAATATCTTTTAGAGTCAAAACTTCTAATGCCAATACGCCAACCTCCATACTGATTCCATCCAATATTTTCAATAATTCCGGATTCTACTGCAATAATTGGGGTTCCAATGCTTCCCATTAAATCGTTTCCAAGATGAGTTCTTTTAAATCCATATGATCTCGAGTTACCAAAATCGTCATAATGGCTAAAATTATAATTTTTAGCAATAGGAAGAAAAGCTTTTAAACCATATTTATTTTCAAAAGATTTTTCACCATTTTCATTTAATTTTTCTATAGAATAATTACCAATAAAACCAGATAAAACAGCACTATAAGCTTCATAATAGTAGTCATAAAATTTCATGTTACTAGTTAAACTTAAAATAGTTTCGCCATTTTGAAGTTTAGATACCAAATTGTCTAATTGAGATTTCTTAAAATTTTTAAAATTCCCCCCATTTTCACAAGCTAAATAGCTAAGTAACTCAATCCAATTATATTTAATTTCTTCATTATTATTATGAGAAGTAATGTCTAAAGATGCGGTCAAATTTAAGGCTTCTGCAGTAACATTAAAATCCACCCATTTTATGAATTTTTTATCATAAGAATCAGATTCTTTTTTTGGAGTAACCTCAGCAAAAGAATAAAATATGTAAACAGAAAAAGACATAATAAATAATATAATTAAAAAAAAGCATATTAATTTTTTATTTACTCTAAAAGACTTTATAAACAATTTAAAAGCACCTCTTTTAAATATATGGAAAATATAAAATTAATATGATAAAATAAAACATTAGATTTTATTTTCTTTTTTTAATTTCATACTTTTTTTAAATTTTACTTATTTTCGTGATACTAAAAATAATTGAAATAAATTCAAGATAAAAAAATTTGAATTAAATTTAAAATCATAAATATATTATATAAAACAGTGTTTTTTTAAATAGTTCGTAGCTTGTTTAAAAGAAAAATTCAAAAAAGTTAACATAAACATTGCTAAACTTTCAAATTCATGATATAATATTGATTATTACAAATTCTTTTTTGGAGGTAAAAAAATGGAAAGATTAAAATTTTTTAATCAATTTTATTTAGATAAAGAAAAAGATATAATAGTTAATTTATATAAATCAAAAGATGATGAAATAACATATATTTTAGAAACTCCAAATCATAACACCGGAAACTTAATAACTAATCTAGCAAAAATTTGTAATTTAGAAACAATAAAAAATGAAAATGATATGAAAATAATAACAGGCAAAATTCTAGCTAGTATAAATAGTGATAATGAAGAAGTATATATATTTAGACTAGGGGGAATAAAAATTGCCAATATCTATAAAGATAGAATAGAAATAAAAGCCAAAATACCTGCTATTATAAAAACATTAATGTCTCAGACTAAAAACTATAAATTACCAATAGATAAAACAATAGTAAAAACATATATTCTAAAAAAATCAAAATTCAGAACAGACTTACATACTCATATGAACGCAAATTTATCACCAGATTGTTTAATAGCATTAGGAATAATTCATCAAGTTAAATATCCTTTATACTATATAAAAAAGTTAAATTTAAAATTATCAAAAGAACAAGAAGCATTAATATATGAACAAAGAAACATAGTAGAAGAAAAATATAAATATTCAGAATTGCAAGGAAAATATTTAATTAGGCAAATAGATGACAATACATTTATAAACTTTGCTGACCTTATATTAAACAATTTAGAAAATGCGAAATATAATATAGATAAAATAAGAATTAGTCTAGCTATATTAAAAGATGGGCAGGCAGTTTTTACAAACTTAGAAAAATGTTATGTTTATAGGTATGTATTTGCAAAAGGAATTCCATCAGACCAAAAAATAACTTTAACAAAAAATTTAATAGAAAAAATACCAGAAAAAGACATAAAAAATATAGCACTAAAAATGCTAGAGGATAAAAGCAAAAAAAGTTCATACAAAAATAATTCTTTAAGACAAGACAAATTTCTTTGGATAGCAAGAGAATACCAAAAACAAGGAATAAGATATGTAGAAATAGCAGATACAGATTTAGCAAAACCAGGAGAGGTAGCAGTTAAACTATTAGAAGAAGTACATGAAATTTTTCCAATAATAGAACAAGAAACAAATGTAAAAATAAGATTTTTATTAGCAATAAGAAGGATTCCATTAACAATTATAAAAACAACTAAAACAAATAACACATATCTAAAAGATAACATAAATGTATTAAAAGCAGTAGCTAAAAGCCCATATGTAGTAGGAAGCGACTTTATAGGAGAAGAAATAAATGACATATTAGACCTAAAACCTACCATAAAAGAAATAGTAAAATACGTAAATGAAGAAGACAAAGAATTTACAATAAGAATACATGCAGGGGAAAATGATAGCTTAAAAGATAATGTAAGAAAATCTATATTATGTGTAAAAGAATCATTAGCAGAAGGGCAAGAAATGCCAAGATGCAGAATAGGTCATGGGTTATACTCAGAAAATTTAGAAAGCGAAGCTGGAAAAGAATTAATGAATCTAATGAAAGATTCAAATGTAGTAATAGAATTTCAGCTTACATCTAATGTAAGACTAAACAATTTAAGTGACTTATCTAACCATCCTATAAAAAAATTTCTAAAAAATGATATAAAATGTATCCAAGGAACAGACGGATGTGGATTTTATGGTTCAGACACATTTGATGAGCAATTAGCACTTCAAAATTTACTTGGGTTAAATGACCAAGATTTTGAAAAAATGAGAAAAGTAGAAGATGAAATAATTAAACATAGTGAAAAGTATTTCAAAGAAAAAAGTAAAAAATTTGATGAATTTTTAAATAAAAGAAGTATAAAAGAAGCAATACTAGAATTAGAAGAAGAAAATTTTAAAAAATCACAAAATCAAGAAGAGTTAAGAAACACAAATAATTTTGATACCACCGAAATGTTAAAACAAAAAATAAAAAAATTACCAACAAATAAAATTCCCGTAATAATTGCAGGAGGAAGTTTTAACACAAAAGGAAGAGAAACAAAAGCAACAAAAGAAGGAATAAAAATATTAGAAAACTTTATAAAATCTGTAGACACAAACAATGTATATTTTGTAATAGGACACAAAATGCAAGGATATGAAAAAGCCTTAATAGATATATCAAAAAGATTAAATAAAAAAATTGAAATAGATGCAATAGTTCCACAAATGGTAAATAAAAACGAAGCAAAAGAACTACAAAATGAAAACATTAATGGTATTTGTATTTCCCCAGAAACAGAAGAGTTAGGAATATATAAAAGCTTCAATTACGAAATTTTTGAAAGAAAAAAATCTATAGTAATAGCATTTGATGGAAATTCACCAGTGTTAAATCTTGTACAAGAAGCAAAAAATGGAAAAGGAAAATCTAAAATATATGTAAATCAAGAAAATAAACTTCTTAAAGAAAAAGCAAGTACCCTAGAAGGATATGTCATTCCATTTGAAATGAGAGAAAATATTGTAGAAAAAATTCTAAAAGATAACCCAGAATTATCAAACATGACAACAGGCATGTCAACGAGCATGTCAGCAGGTATGTCAGCAGGCATGTCAGCAGGTAAGTCAGCAAACATGTCAGCAAACATGTCAGCAAACATGTCAACGGGGACGGAGTTTTTTGACAACAATAATAATATAGGATAATAAAAAACCACAATTGTTTATTTTAAAACATTTGTGGTTTTTTATTTGCATTTATAAACAATAAATTTAAATTTTTTTCATTAAATGGGAAAAATAGAAAAAAATTCAATCAAAACAAACAAATAAAAAATACAAAAAATCACATAATAAAAATATAAAAAATATAAAAGGAGGAAATTAAAGTGAAAAAAATATTAAGCACAATAACTTTAATTGCAATTATGTTTGTAACAATTTTTATAGGAAAAGTACAAGCAGCACCATTAGATACAATAAATATTGATGTAGACAATTCAAAAGTGAACCCAGGAAAAAATGTAACATTAACTATAAATTTTGGAAAGCAATTAGGAGCATATACATTTGATATAGCATATGATAACAAATTGTTAGAATATGTAAGCGTAGAAGGTGGAACACCAAGTGATAATGGAACAAGAGTAAGAGTTACTTATTATGATTCAACAGGAGGAACTAACCCAAGAGAAAATATGAAAATAACATTTAAAGCAAAAGAAGGAATAATAACATCAAATCCAACAGATTTATCTGTAACAGCAGAAGGCTTATCTAATAGTGATGCTTCAGAAACCTATGATGATATAGGAGTGCCAATTGTAAAAAACATAACAGTAGAACCAGTTTTTGAAGATTATAAAATTGACTTAAGCTATGTAGGAGAAATAACTCCAAATGAGACCAAAGATATGACTTTAACAATATCTTCAAAATTAGGAAAAAACTATGATCATGCAAGAATAATAGCCGAAGCTACAACACCAGAAGGAGCACAAGTTACATTAAAAGGAACAGATGAACAAATGCTAGTTCATGACATAATACAAAGTGGATGGGGAGATGCTTCTGGATACAAAATAGGTGGACAAGATGTAAAAAAAGTATTATCTCTTGAAGGGAATTTTACAAAACCTGGTGATTATAAAATAACAATAAAATTAATAGATAGAGATTCTTCAGATGCACAAATTGCAAGTAAAACCTTTAACATTAATGTAAAAGAGCAAAACCAAAATGTTGAAACACCAAACCAAACACCTGAAGAAGAAACAAAATTACCACAAGAAGAAAATACAAATGAACAAATAAAAGAAAATAACCAAGAAGAAAACTTACCAAAAGAATTACCTAAAACAGGTAGAAATATATATGCAACTTTAACAGTTCTAGGAATAGCTCTAATTACTACAATTATAGCAATAAAAAACAAAAACAAAAATAAAATATAATTAAAAAAGGGATAAAAAGTTAGCTTATTTAAAAAAATAAATTATGCAAAACTAAATCCCTTTTTATATTACATAAGAGGAGATAAAAATGAGAAAAAAAACAACAAAAATTTTAAAATATTTAATACTTATTTTCATAATTTCAACATTATTTTTTATTTTATTAAATATACAAAAAGAAGAAAGCATAAAACAAAAAGAAAAAACAGAAAAAGTAAGTACTAAAACACAAATAGATACTAATGTAAATAAAAATAGCAAAGCAATAAACATATTAGACAAACTAGTAACCCAAAAAGAAAAAATAGATAAAACATATAAAAATTACAAAGTATCTGCCAAATTATATATTCCAAAAATAAACTTAGAAACATATGTATTAGAAGAATTTAGTAAAAATGCACTTCTTACATCAGTTACAAAATTCTATGGTGACAAACCAAATAAAATAGGAAACTTTTGTATAGCAGGGCATAATTTTGGTCCTTCTAACATGTTTCAAAATTTAAAGAAACTAGAAATAGGAGATGAACTATACTTAACTGACGAAGAAAGTAATAAAGTAAAATATGAAATTTATGACATATACAAAGTTTTTCCAAAACAAACAGAAGTTTTAAGCCAATCAACAAACGGAAATGTAGAATTAACACTAATTACATGCACAATAGATTCTGAAAAAAGAATAATAGTAAAAGCAAGAGCACCATTAAAATAAAATTATTACGATAAAAGTATCTTTTAAATTAATAAAAGAAAGGAAAAATAATGAAAAAAATAGTAATTACAGTAATATTTTTATTTAGTATAATTTTTTGTACAATCTCATATTCTGCCTATACAAAAGAAGGAATAGAAAATTTTCCAGATGAATATAGGCCATACCTAGAAGTATTAAAGCAAAAATATCCAAACTGGAATTTTATAGCATTATTTACAGACTTAGACTGGAATTATGTAATACAAAATGAAAATATATTTGGAAAAAATTTAGTTCCAAAATCATATAGCGATGAATGGAAAAATACAAACCCAGGAGAATATAATGTAGAAGTAGACTCAGGGTGGGTAGATGCTTCTAAAAAATCAGTAGAATACGCAATGGATGCAAGAAATTTTTTAAACGAAGTAAGGATATTTCAATTTGAAGGACTATCTTATGTAGATAACATAAATCAATTAAACACCATAGAAAAAATATTATATGGAACAGAATTTTACAATAAAACAGTAAGTTATATAACTTCACAAGGACAAACTATAAATATGAAAGAAAAATATGCAGATTTAATATTAAGAGGAGCTAAAGAATCAAAAGTAAGTTCTTATCATTTAGCCTCAAGAATAAGACAAGAGGTAGGTCCGTTTTTATCACATCATTCTATTAGCGGAATAGTAAAACGGATATGAAGGACTATACAATTTTTATAACATAGGAGCAACAAGTTCTTCAGAACCAATGGGAGCTATAATAAATGGATTAAAATATGCTTTAGATGGAAAAGGTGTTAGTTTAGAAACAAGAACAAAATATCAAATACCATGGAATACAAAAGAAAGAGCAATAACAGGTGGGGCGATATTTATTGGCTCTAGCTATATAAATATAGGGCAAAATACAATATATTTGCAAAAATTTCATGTATCGGATAATAAAGGAGGAGAACTATTTTGGCATCAATATATGACAAATGTATTAGCACCATATAGTGAGTCTAATTCAATTTATAAAGGATATTTAAATAGTAATTTATTAAACAGTGATATGACATTTATAATTCCAATATATAATAATATGCCAGATCTTCCTTGTAAAAGACCAAGTATTTTAGATAAAGATTATATAAAAGACAATACTAAAGTTTATGCAGATGTTACTAACACATTAAATATTAGAAGCGGACCTTTTACTTCTTATGAAACTATAGTTACAGTTACAAAAAATGATAAAATGACCAGAATAGAAAAAGGAGTACAAAACGGAGAATTATGGGATAGGGTACAATTAGAAAATGGAATAGTAGGTTATGCGTTCCAAAATTATCTAAAAGAAGTTAAAGAAGTTCAAGTACAAGAAATAAAATTAACATTAGATAAAGAAACAATAAATAAAAACGAAAGCATAAAACTAAATGTAGAAATATTACCAAAAGATGCAAGTAACCAAAAAATAACATTTTATTCAGAAAATCCTAATATAGCAAGTGTAGATGAAAATGGAAACATTATTGCCTTAAGCTCAGGAGAAACTAAAATTTTTGCAAAAGCAAGTAATAATGTGTCTAGTTCAATAAAAATAAAAGTATATAGTAAAGTAGAAGATTTAGAAGTAAATGCAAGTAATCTAAAACTTATGGAAAAAGAAACTTTTAATTTAATTGTAACAGTTTATCCAAATGATGCAAGTAATAAAAATTTAATTTATGAATCATCTAATAATAATATAGTAACAGTAGATAATCAAGGTAAAATTACAGCTACAAAACAAGGAAATGCAGTAGTTACAGTAAAATCACAAGATTCTAACATAAAAAAAGAAATAGAAGTAGAAGTTCTAGAAAATATACCTAAAGAAGAATTAAAATTCGATGAAAACCTAAGAATAGATGGTAATATAATAAGCAATTTAGATTATAAAAATATGACAGTAAGCAAAATAAAAAGCTATATTACCACAATTTACACTGTACAAATAGAAAATCACAAAGGAGAAGTATTAAAAGACAATGAATTAGCAGGAACAGGTTCAAAAATAAAAATTATAAATGAAAAAGGAGAAGTAAAAGCTAAATATCTAATTTTACTATATGGAGATGTAACAGGAGATGGAAAAATAAATAGTGTAGATTTATTAGTACTGCAAAGACACATATTAGAAATACAAAAAATAGATGAAATATTTAAAAAGGCAGGAAACATAAAAAAAGATGGAAAAAAACCAACATCTGTGGATTTATTATTAATTCAAAGGCATATACTAGAATTAAAACTAATAGAACAATAAAAAAGTTTTGAAAGGAAAATTATGAAAAAGCTAATAAGTATAATTTTTTTAACATTTTTTATAATTATAACAAATATAAATATTACTAATGCTACAAACGATTTAAATTTAAAAACTGATAGCTCAGAAATTTCAATAGAGCAAACATTTAAATTATATATAGATATAGGCGAAAATATAAATGTTTCAGCATATACTCTAAATTTACACTTTGACAAAGAAAAAGTAGAATATATAAAAGGACCAGAAAACTCAAATTTAATAGAAGATACAGTTATAAGTATTTGGTATGATGAAACAGGGGGATATAAACCAAAGTCAAATGAACAAATAGCTGTATATGAATTTAAAGCAATAAATAAAGGAGAAGCATTATTTAATTTAAGCTGTGATTTTTACGATAGCAAAGGAAATAACTTAAATATAAATAACACATATGAAAAAATAAAAATAATAGAACCTGAAGAAGAAAAAATGATAATAAATGAAGGAGAAGACAATAATTCATTGCTAAAAATAATGAGACTAAATGAAGAAGGAATTACACCAATGTTTTCTCCTGAAATTACAAATTATTATTTTATAACAAATTCAGATACTAATGAATTAGAAGTAACCGCAATTCCAGAAGCTACAAATGCAAAAGTAAATATAAAAGGAAATAAAAACTTAAAAGAAGGACTAAATAAAATTTCAATAGAAGTAACATCAAGAGATGGAACAAGTAAAACAACATATAATATAAATGTTACAAAAACAAATAATATAGAAAGTGCAAATGCAAATTTAGAAACGCTTGCCATTGAAAATGTTTTATTAGAGCCCATATTTGAAACAAATATTCTAAATTACAAAGCAAACGTTTCTTCCGAAATAGAAAACCTAAATTTATTTGCAGTAGCAGAAAACACCGACGCAAAAGTCAAAATAACAGGAAAAGATAACTTAAGAATAGGAGACAATATAATAACAGTAAATGTATTAGCACCTAATGGATTTACTAGTAAAAAATATGAAGTAATTGTGCATCGTAGGACAAAAGAAGAAGACATTAACTTTCAAGAAGAAAAGAAAATAGAACTTCAAAAATTAAATAATTTATTAGAAGAAAAGGAAGAATTTAATAGAAAAGATAATAATAATAACAATACTAATAATCAAAAAAATATTAATATTTCCGCAATAATTGTAATAATAATTGTAATTATTATAGTTTTAATACTATGCATAATAATCATTATAAAGAGAAAAAACAAGAATAAAAATATTTAAGCAATAGTTTTTTTATTAATTTTAAGGCTTACAATATTTACGATTAAAACAAAAGAAAAAAGCTAATTTAAAAAAATAAATAAAGTATTTACTTTTTATTTAACAAATGATAAACTAAAACCAGTATTACTAATAGAAATTATAAATATACAAATGAAAGGGGGATTTTTTGCAATATATAAAGAAAAAAATGTAACAAGAAAGGGGAAATAAAAATGTTTAGTAATGTATTAACATGGTTAAAAACACCAGTAACAACACTTATAGAAAAATCTGAGCAAGAAGACTTAAAAAAAGGAGCAATAAAACTAGCAATACTATCTGCTGTTTCATCTTTAATTAGTGTAATTTCTGTACTAATTAGTATATTTACAAGAGAATATTCTAGTTATTATGAGGCTGAAGAAATATGGGAAAAGAAAATGACAGCGTTAGAAAATGCAGATTTGTTTGGAGCATTTTTTAGAGGATGGATTGCATTAATAGTTACTGTAGCAATTATAGCAGTGATTTTATATATTATAGCTAGAATAGTAAAAAGCCCAAAAGATTATGCAGTAACATTATCAATGGTAAACAATGTAGCTATTTTAAATGTAGCAGCATCATTACTTAATTTTATTTTATCATTTATATATGCACCACTAGGAATTATAATATCATGTGTTACAGCAATTTATGGAGTATTTAGTTTATTATATGCATTTAAAGACTCTTTAAATTTAGAAAACTCTGATAAATTAGTTTTAGCCTTTGCAGGATTATTTTTAGTTGTAATTGTTGTTTTAGTAATATTATTTTATAGTATACTAGGTGACTTTTTAGATAATTTATCAGATTTAACAGATGTATTTAGCAGTTTTGATATGCTTAGTAATTTTTAATTAAATATTTTAAATAAGAAAATAACCAACTTTTTGCTTGGTTATTTTTTTAACAAAAAAATCAGTATTTTCAAAAAATACTGACTTTTACTATAAATTATCCAATTTCATTAAAATACAAATTGGTGCCAACGAAGTAGTTATTTACAACTTTTTTGACTCTCTTGACGATTGATACAAATATCAATCAATTTACTTTATTATATCATTTTTAAAATAAAATACAATACAAAACTGTAAATATTTCAAGAAAATTTGAGAAATTATCAATATTTTAATCATTTTTTATAAAAATGTGTTATTATATATGTATATTTTAATTTTATATATGAAAGGGGGTGAAAAATATGTATATAGCAATAACAATAATGATTTTGTTAGCTGCTGTTCTTTTGGGTATTTTTATATCATTTCCTCTTATTAATTCAACAATGAAAATGCATAATGCAAGGCAAGGAGAAAGAACAAAATTTGAAATTGACACAACGCATGAAGGATATAATTATTATAAGGATAAAATTGATAAATGGCTTAATGATGTTGGTTTTAGTAAATATAAATCAAAAAAAAATGGTAGATATTTAAAATATCATAAAAATACTAACGTATTTACATTTGGATTTAATTATTATCAACAAGAAAATAAACTTATCATAGAAACTTGGTTAGATATTTTAGGAAAAGAATCTCCTTTGACTGTGATTTCATATCAGAAAGATAATGGAAAAAACAATATTCTTTCTGATATATCATCATTAAAAGATGGCACTCCTAGAGATATTCCTATTATTCTTGATCAACAAGGAAAAGATGAATATATTAATTTTTTAAGGTCATTAATTGATATGCCAGAGAAAATTAATGAAAGAAATGAAGTGGCACTATTAAATAATATTAACGTTTCAGATATTAAAACTAATCAAAAAATACAAAAATCTACTACAATTAAATTAATTTTTGGAATAATAATATTCAGTATAATACTAAGCGTTATTATATATTGCTTTCGGTAACTTAAATAAACCTAAGTCATCAAAAGAAGAACAAAACGAAGCTTTAGAGATTATTCAAAATTCACACTCTAGTTTTCAACTAACTGATAGTTCTTCTTATGTTGGAGGTGGAGCAAATTCTAAAGATGACAATTATATAGTATATACATACTATGGTACAATGAATACTCCTGAAAATGAAAATGATAAAGTTGTAATTTTTATGAGAAAAAATAATGATGGAGAATGGTCTGGAACAATATCTCAAAATAAAGCTGACGGAAAGAAATGGGATTTTAATTTAAAAGAACAAATCGGAAAGCCTTAAAATTGTCACAAAATTTATTTTTTTATCTTTGGCTTTCCGTAAATTTGTTCATGCGCCAAATTTTCGAAAAAATTTGTGTGCAACTGTTAGAGCAAAGCGACTTTTATACAATAGGAAAGGATTACTTTCCTATTGTAGAACAAACAGAGTGATATTTCACTCTGTTCTTTTTTCCGCTATTAATAATATTAATTTTATACTATTAAACAAAAACAATGCAACTTTATTTTGTTCTGTTGTTTCCGTTTCCATAATTTTAGCCATTGTAAACATTACAATTTTATATTTTGCAAAGTTTATGATAGTAGTTCTATATTCTTCATCAACTTCTTTTAGCATAGTATCAAATTTTTCATACATTTCTGATTTATTAAATAAAATATTAGCCCAATCACTTGTAGTTAAGCATATTCCAAATCTTAATTTATCTTTAATATCCATATCTTTGATTATATTTATTACTTTTTCAACTTTATTTTCTTCCATAACTTTCTACTCCTTTAGTTCAATTCAAAATTATTTTTCTTTTTATTTTTCGCTTGTTCTATATTTTCTTTTAGCTTTACCTTTCTTGCAATATTGGTAGAAATCTCATTTTCATCATCAGTAAATATACCATTTTTGTATAAGTCATCACTAACTATTTTATAGTTTTCATCTTTATCATAGCAAATTCTCTTATGAAAATGTCCCATAATTCTAAACCAAAAGTCTTTAAATTTATGCAATTCTTGTTTTATTTTTTCTTTTTCTGTTTTTAATTTATCAATAATCTTATCTTTAGCAGATAAATCTTTTTTCAATTTATTAATTTCATCAGTTTTTAACCCTAATTGATATTTTAGTGAAGAATTTTCTTGTGATATTTCAAAGGAACTATGTTCAAAAACTTTAATTGCCATATTTAAGTCATTTACACTTCTAACTGTTTTAGTAATATCTTTTACATCTTTTGTAAAATTTTTGATTTTTTCAACATCCTCGTTTGAAATAACATTATTATTCTTATTAAGTTTAGAAGGTTTTAGTTTATCTAATATTGAATTTATATCTTTACTGCTATTGTATAATTTTTCTGTTTGATTATTTGCCTCAGCAAGTTTTTGTGCGTTCTTGTCCAACTGTTTCTTAATTTTTTTATAATTACTCATATCTTTTACATTTATATCTTGATTTCTACCTTTTTGTTTTTCTTTTAGTCTA
>CALXUW010000018.1 GCA_944391795.1 uncultured Clostridia bacterium | reverse complement strand
AAACAAAAAAATAAATCTTGAGCCTGCTTCTCCGTGGCGAGAGAAACTCAAGATTATACATATGGTGAAATATTCGCTAATAAAATAAAGCTATTTTTTAGTGAAATATTCAAAAATTATTGACAGTATACTAATATTAAAAAGGTTTATTAAAATGTAACATTATTCTTAAAGTGCTCTTTTAATTTTGTCTTTGTTTCTGGCAATAAGTTTACATTTCCATTTAATTTTATTTTTGTATTTGGATTTAATTCTAATAAAGCTGTTGCATCATCTATTGAATTATTGCTTAAATCTATTGTTAGATTTGTATTATTTTTTAAAGCTTTTAACTTTTCTAAATCTTCGCTCCATAACAGATTATTACTTAAATTTAAATTGGTTAGATTTGTTAATTTTGAAAAATCTATCATTCTTCCATGTAATTCATTGCTACTTAAATTTAAATTTTGTAAACTTTCTATTTCTGAAATCATTTCGAAATTTTGGATTTGTGCATTACTATCTAGTCTTAAAACTGTTAAATAAATAAATTTTGACAAATCTGGTAGTTCTTTTAGAGAAGAATTAGGTATATTCAACTTTGTTATTTTATTTATATCACAATTATTTATAGTTTTAAGCGTTTCTGTATTAACTTTTTTAATATATTTTGTGATTTTTCGTCTTCTAAAGTTAATTCTGGATTGTTTGATATGTTTAACGATACTAAATTTGTAAGTCCTTCTAATGGTTCTAATGTAGTTAAATTTTGATTTGATAATACTAATTGGCTATATCCTGTAAATAACTTTAATTTATCAACATCTAAATTTATAGTTCCTCCTTTGGTTAATATTTCTCCTATTTTATCTATTTTTTCTATTTTATTACTAGATAAATTTAAAGAAGTTAAGTTTGGTAATTCTTCGCATTTTTTCATACTAGTAATATTATTATTTGAAAATTCTACTGTCTTTAAATTTTGACATTCTTTTAGTGCATCTATAATTTCATAAATTTCATTTTCAGTATCTGCCCATCTTCTAATAAAATTTTTCAAATTATGTAGTTCTTTTACTGCTGAATAATCTTTTTTAGGGCCATAACTTATTACTAATTCTTCTAGTTTAGAACAAGTTAGAAAAAATAAAACTAACACTAAACTTGCTAAAGACTTTGAAACTTGGAAGAAAAAAGCTAAAGAAAAAATTAATGATATGAAAAAAGGCAAACTTACTGAAAAGCAAGTCTACGAGTGGATTTTAAAGAATAAATAAGAGTAACGAATGTCCTATAACCCAATAATTTACGGACATTCGTTTTGTTATTTAATATGAAAAGCACTTTTTAGCTTATTTATAATTTTTCTAAATATTGATTTTTTATAAGGTATCATTGAAGTTTCATCATCAATGTTAGCCTCTACTTTTTTAGACTCTTGTTTGTAATTTTTAAAAATATTATCTGGATTATATCTTTCTCTAAGTTCTAACTGGTAATTATCTTCGTTGCTTTTTAATATCTGCTTTACTTCTAACTTTTCATTTTCATCTTCACACCAATAATTTAAATAAAGTAAAGCAATTATAGACATAGTTTCTTTTTTTATATTTTGTTCATTTAATGGTATATCATCAGTATATTCTGGATTATAATTAACCTCTCTCTTTTCTCTTAACATATTAATTAAGCTAGTTGGCAATTTATCTATATAGTCATTTCCTAATAAATTTAAAATTTGATATACCTCTGAATATATTTCTTTGGTTTTTATATTCATACTTCTTTTCCCTTATACTCTTTTTCTGGTTCTTCTAGCCCTTCTCTTAATGTTTCTTTAGCAATAGCAATATCAGATAATTTTGTTTCTGCACAAGCATCTAGTAAAATCCTTCGTGTTCTTCTACTTTTAGTTGGATTAGATAAACTTTCATTTTGTGTGCTATTTTCTAAAAGTACTCTTCTTACATTCTTTTTTTGTTGAATTGATGAATTATCGCTTTGCTCATTAGTATTCAAAATAATTTGTCTTGTACTTCTTTTTCCGATATCTTGAGAGATTTCTTTTCCTTTATATTTTTTTGCTAATGTTAAAGCATTGTCTATCAGCGATGAGTTCCATCCTAATTGTTGCATTCTCTCTTTAATTTGACTTAATTGTCCAATATTTCCGCTAGCAATTAATTCATTATAATTTCTTGAAATATCATCCATATATGAAGATATTTCAGTAAAAAAATCCTCTCTATCTTCTATTGAAAGATTTGAATAATGCTGTCCATTTTTTACAAAGCTCTCACTACCATCTTGATTTTCATAGTAATATCCTAAAATAAACTGTGGTGGTATTTTCTTCATTTTTGAGCAAATTCTATCTAAAATGCAATGTTCATCATATTGTTGTCCCGCAGTTCTTTTATTTTGATCTGGAAAGCCTAAGAAGATTGTTTCTCCACTTTCATTTTGTATATATAAAGGCACAGCAATTATAATATTTGCTTTTGTTCTATTACCAAACTGATATCCCCTAATTTCTCTACTTATTCTTTGCATATCTTCATTCGTTCCTAAAGAAATTGATGTACTTAAAATAGTTTTACTATTATTATTTATATTTAAACCTTCGTTGCTAATGCTGTCTGCTACATCTTGTTTTTCTTCTCTACTACCTTTATCAATTCCATGAATACCAACTCCATATTCTCCTTGTTCAAGTCCCTCTAAAGTTTCTAATAAATCAGATTCTTCTTTTTTTATTTTTTTATCTTTATCAAGTTCCTGATATTCAATTTCAATATCTTCATTGTTTTGAAACCTATATAATGTTTCTATTCCTATCTCAATCAAATGTGGATTTTCTGTCATAACCGCCCTAACATTTGTTAGTTTCAATGCATATGCTGCTGAGTTGTCAATATAAAATTTGCCATCTTTTTTATATACCATCAATTTTCTTTTTAGTCTTGACTTTGTTTTAGTTGTTTGGTTTGTGTGAGTCATATTAGTCTTTAATGCTGTTTTACTTTTAGTTCTTAAAACTGTATCTGTCCTTAAACTTGGACTTCTTGTTGAAAGTAACTGCCTTTGTTCTATTTGTTTTTTTTTGCTCTGATTACTTTGATATCTTACCATATTATCCTCCTATTATCTCTTAACAAAGATTCTATTTGTTATTAATTATACACAATATCTATGCACACATTTTCTCTTTATATTTCAGTGATATTTGCTTTTTGGTTTCTTCCATTTGTTTTATTATTCCATTTATAGTAGATGTAATATCTAAAATTTTAGAATTATTTTTTTGCTTTATATCTTTTAAATATTCAATTTCATAATTATCTACAAATTTCTTATAGCTACTTTTGCCAAAGATTATATTAAAAAAATTTCTTTTTATTTTATTAATTATATTTTCATCATAAATTTGTAATTGATAAATATTGTTTTTAAATATTTCATCTATATTATTCAGAGCATCATCTACACACCATTTTATTCTTGCCTTACATTCTTCAATAATAACAGCATAATTCAATTTTTTCTCTGCACAAGCTATTATAGTATTGCTTATTTTCTCAACTTCTTCATCTTTTAAATCTTCTTTTTGTATTCTTTCTGTTAGTGTTACTATATTGGCAATAGCAATTTTTTGGTTATTTATAGCACTTTCCATTATTTTAAATACATTTACATACAAATTATCATATGTATTAATTAGCTTGTCTATTTGAATTTTATATTTTTCTATATTATTATTTATTTCGTAATTGTATTTTTCAATTTTCTGATTATAAAATCTTGCTCTTTGCTCAAAAAGTTCTCGTATTTCATTTATTTTTTTATCTTTCAATTCTTCAATACTTTTCTGATATATCGCTAATTCAACCATAGAAATTTCATTTTCTACATTTTCCAAATTGTATAAATTTTCATTTAATTTTTCAAATATTTGATTTTCTTCCATCATATCTCTCCTAATTACCTAAACATATCATCTATTTTATCTTGATAGTTTTTTCCTAATTTATTTATACCTCTATCCATTTTATTTAGTGTTGGACTTAAAATCTTATTACTAACACTTCTAGTTACTACGTTTCCCATTCGCAATATATCATTAATCTCATCTAGCATTCCTTTATTCTTTCCCAGTAGCGATTTATCTATCATATATTTTAGTCCTAATGTACTTATTAATCCCACACCGACTGTTGGAATCATAACACTTGCTGCCAAAATTCCAGCACCAGTAGCAAGTTTTTGTATCTGTGGATTTTTTACTAAGGCATTTACAGTCTTTATTGCTCCATGACCTGTTAATTCAATTCCTTTTCCTAATCCCTTTAAAGTATATTTACCTGTGTTTTTTGCAATACCTTTTATTACTTTCTTTGTATTTGCATTCATCTTTTGACTCCTTTTATTTTATGATTTGTGATAAATAATTGTTTTGTTGATTTATGAGTTCCATTCTCTTTATTTCCAATTCTTGTAAATATTTATTTAAATCACTTATTTTAGTTTTTTCAATGTCTATGCTCATACCATTAATATGTACATTACCATATTTACCATCTATTTTAAACATTTTATTCTCCTTAAAAATTATTAATTTATTCCAAATATAATATATCATAACAAAAAATTTTTAGCAATAAATTTGAAATATTTTATTTATTTTTTTCATAATACTATTGTTTTAGCTTATTTTATTTATAAACTAATATGTTTACAAATTAATAAATCTATTGCATTTAGATTAATTTAATGTTATTATTTATTTAACAACATTCTTAAGGAGGTTTTTATCATGCCTTTTAAATTTGATTTTTATGATAAAACTAGTTTAAAATCATACAATTTAGACAAAACTATGAGATATCAATTAAATATGTTAGATAATCTAGATGTTTTTACAAGAAAGCACTCAGAAAATGTAGCTAGTTTAACTTGTAGACTTTGTGAATATTTACATTGCAATAAAGGATTTACTGAATATTGCACTATTTGTGCTTATCTTCATGATATAGGAAAACTTTTTATTCCATCTTCTATATTACAAAAACCATCTAAATTAACTGATGAAGAATATGAAGTTATGAAAACACATACTACTTTAGGTTATAAAATGTGTATGAATGATGAAAAATTAAGACCATATGCCGCAGGTCCATTATATCATCATGAAGCTTTAGATGGTTCTGGTTACCCTAAAGGTCTTACTAAAAAAGACATACCTTATGAAGGTCAAATAATACGTGTTGCTGATGAATATGATGCAATTGTTAGTAAAAGACAATATAAATCACATGTTGGAATTACAGATACTTTAAAAATATTAATAGAAAACACCAAACCTACTGGATATGTTAATAAAGCTGAAGCTTTAAATGAGGTTGCACAAAATACTCATCTTGGTAAAAATAATCCTATTATTGTTAAAACATTGTTTAAAGTTGTAATTGATGATATTGAATATGAAATTTATTGTACTCAAAGTTACTTAGATGATTTAAAAGAGGAAATAAAGAGATTTAAAGAAATTGAAAAATATAGAGTTAAAATGGAAAATGCTAAAAAAGAAAAGGATAAAAATTATTATTTAGAAGGTATTAAAATATTATTAAAAGATGATGAAACTTTAGAAAATTATCAAAATGTTTATCAAGAATACAAAACAGCTTATGAAACAAGAAAAAAAATAATGGATAATTTATATGCTGAAATTAAAAATATTAAAAAATTAAGAGTTTAAAAATTTTTATTTTTAAACTCTTAATTTTTTATTCTTCTAATCCAAAGCTTACTCCTAATGCATTATTTACTCTATCTATTATTTTTTCGTCGTCAATATGACCAATTCTTTCTTTTAATCTGCTTTTGTCTATTGTTCTTATTTGTTCTGCAAGTACTACTGAATCATTTTTTAATCCACAAATGGATGATGAAATTTCTATGTGTGTTGGCAATTTCGTTTTCTGTGTTTGAGAAGTTATTGCTGCAGCAATTACAGTTGGACTATATTTGTTTCCTAAATCATTTTGTATAATTAAAACTGGTCTTATTCCTCCTTGTTCTGAGCCTACTACTGGGCTTAAGTCTGCATAAAACATATCTCCTCTTCTTATTTGCATATTATTCACTCCTAATATTGGTATATTGTCAAGTATATTTAATGCTATATTTTAAATATTAGCTTGAAGTACTTTAAATTTATTTTATTAGATTTTCTTTTTTTATGTTATTTAAAGTTACTTCATTATATAATATGTAAACAGATTCATTTTTGTTATTATCTTTTAGTTCCATTTTTATTGGTTTTGCTGTGTTTTTGTCTATATAGAGATTTTTATTTTTATTGCCTTCAATTTTTAATATTATTTGATTATCTTTTTCTTCAATTTTTTGTTCTTTTTGGTTTTTATATTGTTCAATAAAACATTCTAAATCTAAATCATTTTCTGAAATATAATTATAGTTTTCAAATATTGAACTTAAATTTAATTTAGTATTTTCTATTTTAAGGTTATTTCCTTCTTTTATTATTTTTATTCCTGCTATATTTTTAGGTTCTATTACTTCTTGAGTTGATATATTAGGAGATATATATTGTTTTTTTAAGATATATTTATTATTGTTTTTGTTACTTTTTACATCTATTTTAACTGTTGCCTCATATGAACTAATATTTAAAAATTCGCTCACAATTTCTTGACTACTTTTATTATTCCCAAAATTAATTTTTTTAGCCATTTTGCTATTAAAAATTATATAAAAAATAGAAATAATTAAGATGAATGTAAAAAGTATTATAAAAATTATCAATTTTTTATTTTTCAAAACTCATTCCTCCAAATAAAAAAAGTAGCAAATTATATTTTAATATAAATTTACTACAATTTTATTTTATAGGGTTTTGAAATATTCGTTTATTTTTTCTATTAGTTCTTCTTCATTTTCTATTTTATTAATTGAATTTCTAAATTCACTTGAGTTTTTTAAGTTTTTTGTGTACCATGCTATGTGTTTTCTAAGTTCAAAAACAGCTGCTTGTTTATTTTCTTTGGTTGCTAGTTTTATGTGTTCTTTGATTACTTCTAATTTTTCTTGATTGGTGATATTTTCAAGTTTTTCTCCTGTTTGTAAGTAATGGATTATCCTTTTAAAAATCCATGGATTTCCAAATGCTGCTCTTCCTATCATTATTCCATCTACATTTGTTTCTTTAAACATTCTAAGAGCTGTTTCTTCATCTATTATGTCTCCATTTCCTATTACTGGTATTTTTACTGATTCTTTTACTTTTTTTATTATTTCTAAATCAGCCATTCCTCCATAATATTCTGTTCTAGTCCTTCCGTGAACTGTAATTGCAGATATTCCCGTTCTTTCTGCAATTTTTGCAATTTCACATGCTACAATATGTTCTTTATCCCATCCTTTTCTTATTTTTAGAGTAACA
Organism: uncultured Clostridia bacterium; assembly: GCA_944391795.1. Classification (GTDB taxonomy): domain Bacteria; phylum Bacillota; class Clostridia; order TANB77; family CAG-508; genus CAG-269. The sequence continues at coordinate 11,406 of CALXUW010000018.1, read as the reverse complement.
GGAACTTTTGAATTTTTAACTACCGCTTCCATTACTTTTTTTGCTTTTTCTAAATCTAAAAGTAGTTTGCTTCCATCACCATTTTTTACTACTTTTGGTGCAGGGCATCCCATATTTATATCTATTATATCTGCAAATTCACTTAGGTATTTAGCGCTATATGCAAGAGATATTTCATCACTTCCAAATATTTGAAAACTAATTGGCCTTTTTTCACCATCTACATTTAGAAGTTTTTTTGTTTTATTATCATTATAGTAAATTGCTTTTGCACTTGCCATTTCTGTACATACTAAACCGTGGATTTCCTATTTTTTTAGTTATAATTCTAAATGGCTGGTTTGTAACTCCAGCCATTGGTGCTAATATTAAATTATTTTCTAATTCTACATTTCCTATTTTTAATTTTTTTATATATTTCATGTTTTTTCCTTATTTTACAAATATTGTTTTTTGTCTTTTACTACTTATATTTAATAATAATGCTATACATATAAAGTTTGTAATTAATGAACTTCCTCCATAACTTACAAATGGAAGTGGAACTCCTGTTATAGGTAATAATCCCATTACCATTCCTATATTTTCTACCATGTGGAATAAAAATATTCCAGTAATTCCAGAGGCTATTAGTGAACCTATTTCATCTTTTGCAGTTTTTGCTACATATAGACATTTTGTAATTAATACTACATAAAGAATTATTACACTTCCCGCTACTATAAATCCCATTTCTTCGCCGATTACTGCATAAATAAAGTCTGTAGTTTTTGGATATAAAAATCCTAGTTGTGTTTGATTTCCTTTTAATAGACCCATCCCTGTAAGTCCGGCCTGCACCTATTGCAAGTTTTGATTGAATTATGTTATATCCTGCTCCTCTTGGATCTGATTCTGGATGTAAGAAAATATCTATTCTGTTTTTTGCATGTTCTGGTAATACAAAATTATATAATAATGGTAATGATATTACTATAACTGCTAAAGTTGTTATTATGTATTTTTTATTTATTCCTGCTGTTATTAACATTAGTGCTGTTGCAACTATATATGCTGCTGCTGTTCCATAGTCTGGTTGTTTTATTATAAGAAATAATGGAACAAGCAAAATAGCAAATATTATTAATAATTTAAGAGGTTTATTTATTTCGTTTTTTCCTCTTCTTTGTATTTTATTTATGGCATATGCTAAAAATAATATAACAAATACTTTAGCAAATTCCGCAGGTTGAAATGAAAAAAAACCAATATCAAACCAACTTGTTGCACCATTTATTGGTTTTGTAAATAATACTCCTATTAGTAATATAATAAATCCGCCATAGAATAGAGGTGATACTTTTACTATCGTTTCATAATCTATAAGCATTATTATTGTCATTATAACCAAGCTTATTCCAAACCATATGCATTGTTTATAAAAATCGTCATGCTGGGTTCCTTCGGTTGCAGAAAATAATGCAACTAACCCTATTATACATAGGATAATTGCAATTATTAATATGCTCCACTCTATATTTTTTAATTCTCTTTTTCTCATTAAACCACTCTTTTTCTTATTTATTTTCTGATTTAACTTCCTCTTTTGACTTTTCTTACTTATTATTGTTTATTTCTATTTTTTCTTGTTTTTTTATGTGTAGTTTATTTTCTTTATTATTATGCTCTGTATTTTCTTGTTTTTTATTTTGTTCTATGTCTTCTCTTTTTTTAGTTTGTTCTTTGTTATTTTTTTCTTTATTATTCTTTTCTTTATTTGTATTATTATTTGTTGTTACTGTTTCTTCTTGTTTTTTCTCTTGATTTAAATTATTATTTACTTCTTGATTTTCGCTTTCTTTATTTTTTTGTTCATTATCTTCTTTTTCTTCGTTATTTTTATTTTCATTTTCTTTTGGCTTTTCTTGCTTATTTATTTTTCTCGAATCATTTTTTATATTTAAAATCGGTATATTTGCGTATAATGCTGGGGCTCCATTTGTTCCATCTTCGTTTTCTTTATTTGTAAGCCTTACATCTATTGCACTTTCATCTACATCTATGTATTTTTTTATTACCTCTATAATTTCTTGTTTCATTAATTCTAAGAAGTCAGCAGATACGTTTGCTCTATCTTGCATTAATACTAAGTGTAACCTTTCTTTAGCTGCATTTTTTGAGTTTGCCTCTACTTTTTCTTCTTTTTTGCTAAGCTTTCTAAAAAATTTCATTATGTTTTCAAACATTATTCCTACTTACCCCCATAAACGTTTATTGTTTTTTAAATAGCCTTTTTAGTTTTGCAAAAAAACCTTTTTCTTGTCCTGGAATAGTTACTTCTATTTTTTCGCCTAACACTCTTTTTGCTATTTCTATATATGCTTTTCCAGAAGGTGCTTTTTTGTTTTGTATAACTGGTTCTCCTTTGTTTGTTTGTGTGATTATGTATTCATCATCTGGAACAACACCTATTAAGTCTATTGATAAAAGATCTACTATGTCATCTACATCCATCATTTCACCTTTTTTTACCATGTTTGGTCTTATTCTGTTTATTACTAATTCTGGATTTTTTATTTCTGATGACTCAAGTAGTCCTATTATTCTATCTGCATCACGAATAGCAGATATCTCTGCTGTTGTTACTACAATGGCACGATTGGCTCCTGCGATTGCATTTTTAAATCCTTGTTCTATTCCTGCTGGACAATCTATAAGTATATAGTCAAATTCTTCTTTTAGTTTATTTACTAAGTTTCTCATCTGTTCTTCATTTACTGCACTTTTGTCTCTTGTTTGAGCTGCTGGTAGTAGGTATAATTCTTTGAATCTCTTGTCTTTTATTAAAGCTTGTCTTAATTTACATTTTTCTTCTACAACATCAACTATGTCATATACTATTCTATTTTCTAAGCCCATTACTACATCTAAGTTGCGAAGCCCAATATCTGTATCTATTAATACTACTTTTTTTCCTTCTAGTGCTAAACTTGAACCTAGATTTGCTGTTGTTGTTGTTTTTCCTACCCCGCCTTTGCCTGATGTTATAACTATTACTTCTCCCATATTTTTCCTCCTTAGGATTTTAAAAACACTTTTTAACGTTTATATGATACAACGAAAATGGTAAAAAGTCAATGAATTTTACATAAAAATTACAGTTTTTGACGTTTAAACGTTACTATTCACAGTTAAAATATACTGGTTGCGGGGGAAGGTTATTTATATAAAATTTATTCCATTCCTCGGCTCAATACGTAAATAAAGCCCTTCTAAATATAGACTAAACGAGCCTCTCGTTACATCCTTCACGCTTCCTCATTTATTCTATATTAAGAAGGGCTTTTTATTTACTCCAATTACATTCGTCATTACATAAATTTTATATAAATAACCTTCCCCCGCAACCAGTATATTTTAACTGTGAATAGTAACGTTTAAACATCAAAAACTGTAATTTTATTCTACTGGTATGTACAAGGCCACACGAAATCCTGTATCAACCGGTGAGTTAGGGCTAACTCCATTACGAAATGATGGTGGTTGTGCTGTATCACAACTTCCTCCTCTTCTTACTCTCCAATATGTATATCCTGTATAATAAACTTCCATATTCCATTCCCATACATTTCCTGCCATATCATAAATATTTTTAAAACAATAATTATCATTTAATCCTGTTTTTGTTGGAGAATTTCCTGCATAATTTCCATAATTAGTACTATTTGCATAATCTTTAAAATCTGGATCTATAAAATTCAAAGCTGTATCCCACTCTATTGCATAACACAATGTAGGCTTAACATTTGTATCATTTCCTTGCTCAGTTTTTCCATTTTTTATAAAGTTTCGTGATAATTCTACAGCTCCTCCCTCAGTTGCAGTTTCAGACTCTTGCATATTTCCTGTTGAAGACCATGGAATATCGAAATAAGGTATCATATTTTTTTTGACTACTAAATTATTATTTTCTATTCCTGCTTCATATCTTCCTATGTAAAATCCTCCATATTTTTCAACACTTTTATTTAATTCTTCATATTCGTTAATAGTTGTATTGGTATCTTGACTAGCTAATGGTTCTGCATAGTAGCTAAGTGATCCTTGTGAACCTGCTCTTCTTTTAAATTCATTTTCTTTGGTTACTGGTATCCATACAAATTGATTTCCTTTAGTAACTTTAGTTTGTCCTTCTATTTCTGTATCTTCTACATTATCTGATATAACAAGTCCTTCTGATACATCATCTTTTCCTGGAACTATTATAAACCCTTTTGGAATTACTGCTTTTCCATTATTTTCGTATTCTTCATTTTCATTTGCTATTTTTCCTGGGCCAAATGTAAATGAATCTGGATCAATTAGAGTTACCGCTTCTTTATCTACTTCGCTTACATCATAATCTGTATAATACGTTGTATCATCTATTGTTATTCCTTGTGAATAAAATATATTTAAACTATCTGCGTTGATTATGTATAAATCTGTTAATTCATTTACTTCTTCTTTGGTTGATGTACTAGTTATTTTTTCGTAATCTCTTCCATAGTTTAATGTTAGATTTTCTAATACTTTTAGATCAATTACATAAAATTTTCCTGTGTCTACTGCTTGGCTTATTATTCCACTTGATTTTAAGCTTTCTATATTGGTATATTCTATATCTTGTTTAGCGGGTATTGCATCATATTTAGCATAATATGATAGTACTTTATCTCTTAAGTTTGCTATATCATTTTGCATATTTCTTAGGTTTTCTATTTTTAAATTGTCTTTTACATTATACAAAACAATATTTACTAATATTACTAGTACAATAATTGTTATTGATACTGTAATTAGGGTAATTCCCTTTTTGTTTTTTAATATATTTTTCATCCTTTGCATTCTCCTTTTTTATCTTTAGTTATAGTTTACTATTTATTTTATTTAATTTCAATAGTTTTTTTTAGTAAATCATAAATTTTATTTTTTCTTCTATATATTAAATCTTCTTTTATAAATATCGCCCATAATACTATGATTATTAAGAATATTGCTATATTTTTGGCTATATATACTCCTATGCTAGATATTAGAGTTAAAATTATTAGAGTGATGAAAGATATATTATTTATGTATTTTTCTGATTTTTGTTTTCCGAAAAATATATGTAATATGCATTTTAAAATTCTTCCTCCATCTAATGGATATATTGGTATTAGATTAAACATAATTAATAGTATATTTGTATATATCATCATTTGTTTTAAATAAAAATCTATATTAAGTTTTGAAATTATTATAATTAGTATAAAATTTATTATTGGTCCTGCTAATGCAACTACTATTTTTTTTATTTCTAAATAATTTCCTTTTATTATTTTTTTGTTATAATCTTTTGGTAATATCTTAAATGATACTCCAATACCATATGGTAAAATTTCTAACTTTTCTTGTTTCATTAAAAGTAAAATTCCAGATAGTAAGTGGCCTATTTCATGGATAAATGCAAATATCATAATCATTGCATACATTTGTATTTGTCTTGTAAAATAAAATAATATTATTAAAATAAATATTTTTAAATCAATTCTAAATCGCATATTGTTTACTCCTTATAATTCTAATATAGATTGAGGGTCAACTGTTTTTTCTAGATATCTTATTTCAAAATGCAAGTGTGGACCTGTTGAGTTTCCTGTTGACCCTACTTCTGCGATTTCTTGTCCTTGGGTTACTTTATCTCCTTGTTTTACATATAAATTGTTGCAATGTGCATATATTATACTTACTTCACCTATTTGAATTTTTAGATGTTTTCCGGTAATCACCTTCTTCTGATGCTAGTACTACTTCTCCATCTGTTGCTGATTTTATTTTTGTTCCTAAATTTGCTGCTATATCTGTACCTGTATGATTTTTGGGAACTGTACCTGTTGCATTATCTCTTCTTCCATATCCTGAAGTAATTGTACCTTCAAGAGGTTTTATAAATGTTGTTGTATTTTTTACATTTAGTATATTTTGTTCTTCTCCGAGATAGGTTTTGTGTCTTTGCTGTTTCGTTTTCACTTGTTTTGTTTTCTTGCAAATTTTCTTGTTCTACAGTATTTTCCACATTTTGTTCTTGATTTGTGGATTCTTGGGCTCCTCCTATTGCTTGATTAGTAGTTGTATTTTCTTGTTCTTTATTAAAAATTGTTAATATGTAATTTTTTATATCTTCATACATTTTGGGAAAATTAGTATCATATGAAAGTATTTCATTTACCTTTGTTATAAAGTCTTTTGAAAATATGTATTGGTTGTTTTGTATTGTATAGACTATTAAATAAATAGAGGTACATATTAGTAGTTGTATTAGCATTTTTTTTAGTAACTTTATGTCTTTTTTATTATTTACTTTAACTTTTGCGATTGGTCTTGTCTCTCCTTGTTTTCTTCTTTCGTAAATTTCTGTAGCTCGTCTAATTTTTTCTTCTACACTCATTACTCTTTCCATAATAAAACACCTCTTCCTTAGTTCTTCTTTTAACTATATGTTTGGAAAAGGTGTTTTATTACTAATTGATTATTAACATTAATGCTTGTATTAAAATTATTAAGCTTGATAAATATGCATAATTTTTTAATCTTATATATTTTTTATTTGTTTTTGTTGTTTTTAATTTTTTTTGGTTGTTAGTGTTTTCTAATCTTCTTATATATCCGGAAACTAACATCTCAGCTTCTTTTAGTACGTAGTCTGCATCCTTTTTGGTGTTTTCTATTTTTTTGGGTTTTTCATTTTTTTCTATTCTTTCTAATTTTTTGGCTTCTTTGTTAGATTTTAATATTATAATTGCTTCTTCTACTATATTAGATGGCAAGTTTTTTAAAACTACCATATTTTTTAATTTGCTATTTTCCATATATACCTCCTTGAAAATATGTATTTGTATTATTTTTTCCATTATTTTCAAGGTTATACATTTTCTTTTGTAATATTTATATTATATTTTTTATATTATCTTAAATATAAAAAAGAATATTACTATTAGCAAAATTCCTACACCTAAAAATATTAAAAGCCATTTAGACATAGATAAACCTTCTTTATTAGCTTGCATTTGTTCTTGTTTGTCTCTTTCAAAAAATACTATTAGGAGTCCTATTATATTAAATATAAATCCCCATAGAAAACCTGCAAAAAATGAGTATCCTTTATTTTTATGTAAAAATCCACAAACAATCCCCATTATAGCTAATATAATTATTGGTATAATTGTTTCCATTTTTTTCTCCTTCATTTTTATATAATATATCACAAGTTTTTATTTTTGTACACTTTTTTGTATTATTTTTGTATACTTATTTTTAATTATTTTTTGGTTAAACTATATTTAGGTGATATATAATGAAAAAATTAAAAATTGAAAAGCCAAAAAAGAATAATGACACAGTAACAAGAACTATTAGAATAAGTGGTAAAACTTTTGATAAAATAAATGAATTGGCTGAAAAGCATGGTTTAAGTTTTAATTGTGTTATTAATCAGATTATTGAATATGGTTTAAAAAATTTGGAGGAATAAAGAAACAAAAAGAAGTATTGCCACGAAAAAAAGTAATAAACCATTCACTTGGTCAAAAGCAAAATGGTTTATTATTTTTAAACAGTATTTTATGCTGATCTAAGCTCTAGGCGTAGCTTATCTGCAATCATTGCTATAAACTCGGAATTTGTTGGTTTTCCTTTACTTGCTGAGATTGTATATCCAAATATGTTTTCTACCGCTTCTTGTTGACCTCTTCCCCATGCTACTTCAATTGCATGGCGAATTGCACGTTCTACTCTTGATGGAGTTGTATTAAACTTAAATGCAATTTTAGGATATAGGCTTTTGGTTATTTGATTTATTACATCTATGTCATTTACTACCATTATTATAGCTTCTCTTAAATATTGATATCCTTTTATATGTGCTGGTACTCCTACTTCGTGAATAATGTTTGTTACTAATGCTTCTAAGTTTTCTTCTTTTTTAGAGCTGTCTTTAGATAATTCTATATATTGTTGTTTATTTTCTTTTGCTAAAAAATTATTGCCTTGCTTTGTTGGTTTGAAGAATTTTATTTCCCTTATTCTTTTTATTAGTAATTCTATATCAAAAGGCTTTACAACGTAATATTCTGCCCCTAATGTTATTGCTTTTTGAGTTATTTTGTCTTGTCCTACTGCTGATAACATGATGCATGTTGGTTTTTTGTCTAGTTTTAACATGTTTATTTTTTCTAGCACACCTAATCCGTCTAAATGTGGCATTATTACATCTAATAAGACAATATCAGGTAATGTAGTTGCCATCATTTCTACGGCTTCATTTCCATCCTTTGCTATTGCAATCACTTCCATATCTTCTTGTGAGTTTATATAAGAAGATAATGTATGACTAAAGTCTTGATTGTCATCAGCAATTAAAACACTTATTTTTTCTCTCATTTTTCCCTCCTATTTTTCCTGTAAATTTCTTACATTCTCATTATAAGTTTATGTGAAGGGAAAAGCAATATTTATCTGGAATTTTTTTCCAATACTTTACAAAACCTTTATAATTATATACTTTTCGATATATATTTTATAGATAAATCTTTTATATCTTTCAATTTTATTTTTTTTGATTCAAAATCTTCTATTAATATAGATTTTACATCGGCTTCTAACTCTATTTTACAAACAATATATTCAATATATTTCACATCTTTTATATTAATATCTTTATTTTTACAATAATATTTAAAATTTTCAAAATCTGCATATTCTAATGAAACTTCTAACTCATATCCCTTAACTTTTTTTATCTTTGTAGTTTCTTTGATTGCTTCTAATAAACTTTCTGAATATGCTTTAACTAGGCCTCCTGTTCCTAATAAAATACCTCCAAAGTATCTTGTTACTATAATTATTACATTTACTAGATTATTGTTTTTTAATATTGATAGCATTGGTTGTCCGGCTGTTCCAGAAGGTTCACCATCATCACTTGATTTTTCTATAATCATTTCATTTTCTAGTATTCTATATGCAAAACAGTGGTGTTTAGCATCAAAATATTTTTTTCTGATTTCTTTTATCTTACTTTCTACTTGAGAAATATTTTCTACATAAAAAAGACTGGCTATAAACTTAGATTTTTTTTCAATAATTTTAGTTTCAGCATTTTCTTTTATGGTTATATATTCTTTCATTTTTTTCCTTTCTTGAATTTGTTAATTTAGTAGCCCTGCCATATATCCTGTTGAGTATGCTATTTGTAGGTTAAATCCTCCTGTATAGCTGTCTACATCTATAATTTCACCTGCAAAATATAAACCTTTAACTAATTTTGATTCCATTGTTTTTGGGTTTATTTCTTTTATATTTATTCCTCCACTTGTGATTATTGCTTCTTCTATTGACCTTAAATTTTTTATTTCTAGTTCAAAGTTTTTTAAAAGTTTTACTAGTTTTGTTCTTTCTTCTTTTTTTATTTCATTGACTTTTTTGTTTTCATCTATATTGCTTTTTTCAATTATTATTGGAATTAGTTTTTGTGGTAATATTTTAGTTAAACTATTTTTGTATTGTTTATTTTTAAATTCCTCAAAATCTCTTAGAAGTCTTTGATTTAATTTTTCTTCTGTAATTGCTGGTTTTAAATCTATTTTTAAAATAATTTTTTTATTTTTTAATTTATCATCTATATTTTTATATCTAACTAAATGTGCTGATGCACTTAATATTATTGGACCAGATACTCCAAAATGGGTAAATAGCATTTCCCCAAAATCTTCATATATTATTTTTTCTTTTTCTATATCTATCAATTTTATGCTTACATTTTTTAGACTAAGTCCTTGGAGTTCTTTGCATAATTTTTTATCATATATTTCTAACGGAACTAAAGATGGTTTTATCATGGTTATTGTGTGACCTATATCTTTTGCCATTTTGTAACCATCCCCTGTTGAGCCTGTTAGTGGATAGCTTTTTCCTCCTGTTGCAAGTATTATTTTGTCAGCTTCTATTTTTCCTTTATTTGTTCTTATTCCTATTACTTTACTTATATTTTCTTTTTCATAAGTTTTAATTAAAATTTCTTCTACTTTGGTATTATAAATTATTTGGACTTTTAGTTCTTTTAGTTTTTTTATAAAACAGTCTAGAACATCTTTTGATTTGTCTGTAACTGGAAATATTCTATTTCCTCTTTCTTCTTTTACTTCTAGTCCTTGAGTTTTTAAGAATTTTACTATATCTTGATTTGTAAAACTTTTAAAACAACTGTATAAAAATTTTCCATTACCAGGAGTGTTTTTTATAAATTCTTCCATATCTAAAGAAGATGTAATATTACATCTTCCTTTACCTGTTATTAATAATTTTCTTCCTAGTGTACTCATTTTTTCTACTAATATTACTTGGTTTCCTTTTTGACTAGCACTTATTGCTGCCATTATTCCGGCAGGTCCTCCGCCTATTACAATTATTTTCATATTTTGCCTTTCTTTTTTTATATTATTTAATTATTCCTTTTATATCTAATATCGGAACTGCAACATCACTTCTCTCTTGTAATCCATCACTATCAAAATAAGATTTTCCATCAAATGAAGTAACTTTTGCTTTGTAACGATTTGTATTGAATCTTCCACTCTCTATATCTCCAAGCCTTGATGTTTCCTCATCTCTTATTCCTAAAGTTTCTAAAAGTTGTCTATATCCTACTTCATTAGCATTATTTTCTGTTGAAAATTCTGTATAATTTCCAGTTACTCCATCTCTACTATAAAATGACCTATCTAAATACTTATGTAATGCAGAATCTCTCGCATACATCATTGACTCTTTACTACTAACAGTTGTTGCTGTCATTAACTCCTGCCTATGATGTTGAATTTCGTGAAAAACAGTTTTAAACATATTCTTACATGCTGTTAATCTTGTTGCTTCATCATTACTTTCTAATCCATTACATAGTGCTGCTAAATTATACATTATATGAGGAGTTGATACTACTAGTTCCCCATCTTTTATATTCCTTGTATTTCTATTAGAACCTCTTTGGCTTATATCTTTACTATTTTCTATAGTTAACTTAAATGTATTATTACTTCCATTAGGATCAAATGTATAACCCATTTCTTCAACTTCTAGCTGAAATACTCTTGTAATAGCATCCTGAATCATGCTCATTACCTGTTGATTAGAAGTGTCTAATTGATTACCTTTGAAATAATCAAATACTCTTTTTATTTCTTCACGTTGTGCATTAATTTTTTCTTCTCTTGTCATAAAAAGGTTTTGTAAAAAGTTTTTCTATTAAAACTTCTACAACCCTTGTTTTTTCTATATAAATTATTAAAACTTGATATTCCCCCCTTTTTATTATAAAATTGAATTGCTAAAAACAAATTTTATAAAGGA
>CALXUW010000017.1 GCA_944391795.1 uncultured Clostridia bacterium | reverse complement strand
TGGAAATGTTTTGTAAAATTGTAAAAAATAGTATAAATTTCTTAATTCAAAACCTTTTCCATATTCTTTCTTTAATTCTTTAGACAATTTTTTTAATATCTCTGTACCATAGTTTGCTCTATTTTCGCCTTTTAATTCTTCCTCTGCAATTCTATAGCCAATAAACCAATTTCTTTCTACTAATGCGATATTTACTGATTGATAGGCATAATTTCGTGCTGATTCAATAATAGAACATACATCTTTTAATACATTATCTGTATTTTGATATTTAATAATCATTGAATTATTTTCTTTTTTTTCTAAATTCATTATTTACCTACTTTCTATATATTATTAAAAATATACAAGCTTTTATATATTAGATATTTTTTATAACTTTCCAAAAATATCAGGCTTTCCACCAATATATTTTATCTTTCCATCAATGTAAGCAATAGCTTGTGTATCCTGAATAGCATAGACAGGAAAGGGATTATTTTCTAAAGTTTCATTAAGAAAATCTCTCGTCCATTGCTTATGATCTTCTCTCAAATAATGAGGAATTATATTAAAAGATACTAAATTCAATTCAGAATATTTAATATCTTCAAACTCTATGTTATACCTATTATTCCAAAACTCTTTACTTTGTATTTGAGTTCCCAATACAATTGCTCCTGCTGAAGTACCCATTATTACTTTTTTATGTGCTATATCTTTTATTATTTTGGCTGTGTCTGTTTCATTAAATAATTTCGAATATTCAAATTGCTTACCACCAACTAAATAGATTAAATCAGCTTTTAAAAGTCTGTTTTCTATTTCTTCTTTTGAATATACTCTAAAATTAACAAAATCTATTTTTCCTCCAATATGTTTTTCAATATTAGACAGCTCATTAATTAACCATCTTTTGCTTTTATCTCCTGAAATACCATATATAGCTTCATTTATTATAGCTATATCAATTTCATTTGCTGGTTTACCAACAATCTTTGAAACTTCTTTTTCTATTTCATCAGTAGTAAAACCTTGTGAAGCTAAAATAATTCTCATTATAAAATTCCTCCAAACTATAGTATATTCTTTAAATTTTATTGATTTATCCATTCTTCTATTATTTCTTTAGAGATATTTAGATTTCCTCTTCCAATACCTATTTCTATATCTGGTTTTGGACTTCCATGGTAATTTAAGCTCTCTTATTCTATTTTTATCATATATAAGTCCATGTTTATCACATATTTCAAATAATCTATTACGACATATTTCCTGTTGTTTCTTTAACTTATCTTCTGAATAATATTTTTCACACTATTCATTTATTATACTTGGTTTTATATTATATGCTAATATTTCTATATTTTTATTTTGAAATACTGCATGTAATTCTGTTCCTTTTATTATTTTACCAGTGAAAATCTTATTATTTTTTAATGATTCATCTTCATATTGCTTACATGTATTTAGTAATATTATGTGTCAATTATATCAACAATATTGACTTTTTTCAATTAATTTTTTGGATTTTATTGACATTTACATAAAAAAATGATATATAATATATGTATATCAACAAACTAAACTGAATGGTAAGAAATATCAACAAATAGATATATACTATGCAGGAGTTGGAATAATAGGTATTCCATTAACTGAATACGAATTAAAAAATGCCTTTCAGCAAAGTATTAAAAATATAAAAACAACATAGCTTTCAAACTATACTGTTTTATCCCAGAGGAGTACTTTACCAATAAATGTCCTTATTGGAAGCACTCCTTATTAAACTTTTTTGTCTAATAATTTGGGTTCACTTCAAATTTTCTTAGTTGCTTTTATAGCATTTTTTCATTTTATAATTAAATTTGTGAATTATAAAATTTATAGAAATTTTGTAAATTATTATTTATAATTTTTATTTATCATATAACCTTCTTTTCCGTTTACTCTTATTCTTACCTTATCCCAAGTATATCCATCAGCTGTAGCTACTCCTGCTTGTAACACGTAAAGTGTTGTATTTTCTATATATAATGTTTTTTCACTAGATGATGTTGTTGGTTCATTTCTTAAGTTAGTGCTTCTTGCTAACGTTTTTAAAGTTCCTTTAGCCTCTTCTTGGCCGTCATTTATTTTGTAATTTGCTGTATCATAACTTCCAACTTTATTTGGTATTCCCATATATTGGGCTGGGTCCGCATTATCTGCATATTGGTTACTTGCATTTCTTATTTCATAATGCAAGTGCTTTCCTGTAACATTTCCTGTTGCTCCCATTACACCTATTTTGCTTACTCTACTTACAGTTTGATTTAATTTGACATCTATTCTTGATAAGTGACAATACCAGTGGTACTTTCCTGTTTGGTTGTCTTTTACTACTATAAAATTACCATAACTTTTGTCAAAACCTGTTCTTGTAACTACTCCATCACATGTTGCATATATTGTATCACTTCCTACTAAGTCTATTCCTGTATGCCAACCTGATATCCATGCTGTTCCTTTTCTTTTGTATTCACAAGTTACTTGGAATTTTCCTGTTAATGGTATATTTGTTGCCATTTAATTAATCTCTCCTTTATTTATTAAATATTTATATAAAATATTTTTTATTTTATATTAATATTATTATATGTAAGTAACTTGTTAATTGTTAAATAAAAAAATGTTCTTATGTTTTTACAATTTAATATGTCTATATGTTATTTTAAAAGACTTTTTATATTAATGTCTATTGCAAGATTTATTTTTGTTCACATTTTCTATTTTTCTTTCTTCTTTTAATCCTAATTTTTTTAGCCCTTCTCTTACATATTTATTCTTCATAAAATATTTCCATATTCCTCCTGTTAAGTAATTTTCAATCATTGTTATTTCTATTCCTTTATCAATTCCAATATATTCTTTGGCAAACCATGGTTTTTCTTTTTCTAAATTATATGCATCTTTAAAACCATATTTTCCCCAAAGTTTTGGAAAATTATTGTAATAATATTCCATTGCTTTAATGCTTTCTTTTGGAGTAAAAACTATTGATCCTATTGCACCACTAGGAGCTACAGTACCATCGTTTTCTATATCTAAATTCATTTCGCAAGGTTTTGCTCCAAATGAACAGTATCCTTTAGGACTAGCGCAGGCTGTTAATCCCCAAGAATTTTCTCCATATGTTTTAAATTTTTCTTTGTTATCTATACAATATTTTCTATTTGCTTTTGTAGCTTTTATTGAGTTCTGGAACCAATTTGCTCCTTCTTCGTCTTTTAAATTCATAAAATTTATCCAAGCGTGTGAATATTGGTATGTAAATAATGTTCCACAATACTCCAAAGTATTCTCCTGCTGTTATTGCTCCACATATGAATATTGCTGTATCTATTATTGATATTTCACAATTCCACTCTCTTTTGCCATTTTCTATATTAATAAAATGATAATAAAACCCATTTTGGCCTTCTACATTATATAAAAATGTGTCTAGTGTTTTACTTGCTCTTTCATATGCTTTTTTGTATTTAATCCATTTATGTTCTACTCCAATTACTAATGCTGCTAGACCATATCCTACTGAGGCAATACTTGCTATATTATTGGCAAATATGGTTTTATCTCTTATTAGTCCATATCCTTTGCTTGATTTATTGGTGTTTGCTTCTTTTATAAAGAAGTTGTAACTTTTTTTAATTCTTTCATTATAAGTTTTTTTCCGTAATATTTAAATAATCTCATGAAAATATCGCTTCCTTTATAATAATTATAAGGGATTTTGGTTGATATTTTCAATGGTTATTTGTGGAAGGGACTTTTTCATTCTTATATACATAATTTTTGAAATTTGCAAATGTAAGTTTTAGCTTGAAAATTTATAATAAAATCGCATGTAAAATTTCTATACGAATAAATAAACGGTACCTCCTATAAAGTCGATACCGTTTATATTACCATTATGGTAATTCCTCCTTGCTAAATTCTTCTAATTTCATTTCTTCATATTGTTTTTCTAAATCCTTCCAATATTTCGTGCTAGAATATTCAGCTTCAATGAGCTTATTTGAATACTTCCAACATATCATGTTAGGGTATTGAGCTTCAACAGGCTCATTTGAATCGCTATAAATAGTTTCCTTTGGTTTGCATTTTAGCTTAATGATTACCACTAAAAACTGAATCATCGGAACTATCGAAGCACTTACAATAACTCCTAGTACAAATAATAAAATAACAATGAAAAAATTAAGCATAAAAACCTCCTTAATAATTATCCCAATTCTATTTGCTGTTTCATAATTCTTTCTAATTTGAAACAAAAAAGAAATTGAGGAATTAGGTTCTTCAACTTCTTATGAATAATTAGCTCTTGCAAACTAATTTATGGTGCAGGTGGTGGGGGTCGAACCCACATGAAGGTTACTTCGCAGGATTTTGAGTCCTGTGCGTCTGCCAATTCCGCCACACCTGCATATATTTTTTTTACCACATAACCCTAAATTATGCACTAATATATCTATATATTAGCACATAATAAAAAAAATGTCTAGCTCTTATACATTAAAATTTTTGATTTAATTTTTAAATAAATTCTCCATATTTTTCTATCATATATTCATAAATATAATCTATTGTTATTCCTAGACTTACAACATCTTGCACATTTATTTCTTTTCCACTAACAAAATTATACATACCATTTACACTTTGCATCTTTTTAAATAAAAACTCATCTTTATTATAATATTTTTTAATAATTTCTTCTATATTATAATTTAATAGTTTTTCACCTAATTTCTTTGTCAGTAGCTTTACATTTATATATTCTAAAATTGCAGCTAATTTGAAGTAAGCCTCTTTATTTTTATTATCATCTATTAAAATTTGTATTTGTTCTAACTTTTCTTTTAATTTTTTATTTTTATATAAACTTTCTAAATTTTTTAATTCCATACTTATCTTTCTCCTTTATTATCTCCACCATGTACATATTTTATTTCATCTGCTGTATATCCACCTTTTATTGCTAGTAAATGTGCAAATTCTTCTTCTCCTTCTTCGAAATATTTTCTAATTTCTTCTATATCATTTCTTTTTACTATTCTTTCCTGTTCTGGTGTTAATCTATCTGTTAATAGTATTGATTCACGTTGATAGACTGGATATGGATATTTATGTTTACCTAGTTGTGATATTAATTCTGGAGATTTTATATGTACTGACATTTGCCCAAAGAATGGAACATCAAGTACAAATAAATTTCTTTCTTTTTCTTTTCCACTTTCTACTTCAGTATGAGTAATCATACCATATGAGCTTAGTTTATCTTCTTCTAATAAACTAACTATTTCATGAAGTTCTGCATCTTTTATGCACATAGCATCTCTATATATATTTACTAATGATGGTATAGACTTTCCTAGTATTCTTAATTCTCGTTCTCCTATACCATATCTTTTTAAAATATCTTTATGATATTTTATTTCTCTTGTATTATCTTGATTATATTCATCGAAAATTCTAAATAAAGAGTTGTTTATTATTCCAAATAAGCGTGAATCATTTATAATTATATCAAATAAATTTTCAGGGTTTTGATATTTTTTTAAAAATTGTCTTAAAAAATCTTTTTGCCAATATTCGGCATAATGGGCTACTTTATTCGAATAATAGATTTCTAGTGCTTTTTGCAAAATTATTTCACCATCTACACTTTTTATTAGGTCTTTTAAGTCATAACCTCTAGGTATGCTAATTTGTACTCTTTCAGATTTCTTTTCTTCCATCTTATTGTAATTATCTATGTAGTCAGATTTAAATTGTTTAAACATCTCTAACAATAAATCTAGTTTTTCAGATTCATCCATTATTAAATAGTTTTCTAAATCTAAATTTGGTGATAATTTTTTTATTTCTTTAAATCCTCTAATTTTATCTTCCTTTTTTCTTTCCGCGTCTAATCTGCTATCAGAATAATTAATCATATATATCACCCTTTTCTTTTTTTAGATAAAGACCTCCTAAAAGGAGGTCTCTTTTCTAAGTAATTTTTCTTTGAATTTCTCGAGTCTTTTTATCAATTCCTCAAGAAATTCTGTCATTCCTTCAGCGTCAGTCTCTAACCTGACTACAATCTGTTCGTCAGCTCTTTTGATAAAGCTCAGCGCATTTATGTATATATGCTCTTTGCTAGCTCCATCATGAGGTAGACTGATTACCTCTTTCCGCAATTTTCTGTATGTTTCAAATCTGTCTTCAAACATACTTCCTGCCTCCTTTTGGAAAATTTCCAACTTACTTATATTTTACCACTTTTTTGCCTTTTTGTAAACATTTTTCTTGAGTCTAAATTTTACAATATGTGTTAAGTAAATGTAGACAATTTTTTGGGTTCAGTACAATATTTTACCTTCATTAATTTTACACTAATAATTTTTACTTTAAGTTTTTGTTACCTATAGTAGAATCATATTCATAAACAAATATACTCTTTATACTAATAGGAGCAAAATCACCTTCATTTTCAAATTCTACTACATGGAATACCAATTTTTGATTTAGTGTTAATTTTAATTTAGATATATCAACTAATATTTTTGTAGAAATATCTTGTCCTTCTGGCAGAGTTCTATTTTGGTTATCATAAAAAATACAGTTTGTATAACTAATTGCATTTGTTCCTTCTTTTAAATCTACTTTATATAAATTTATTCTTCCTGCATCTTTTTTTAATATTTCATTTACTTCGTTTTCTGGATTTATATTAAAGACATTTATATTTCTTCCTTTTAGCTTGTCATCTGCCACTGCAATGTAAACTGGTAAGCTTTCACTAATTACTATTTTTGTTAGAGCTTTTTTGGTATTTTGTATTACTTTTTCTAGTGCTAGTTTATATCCTAAGGTTTTAGTATTTTTATTAATGTCTAATATGTTAAATTTATCTTTTGGTAATTCTCTTAATGTTTTTTGATTTAAGTTTGTAATTTTTGTGGTATCTTTAACTATTCCTCCAAATATGTCAAATTCATCATCCATAAGTGCTTTTTCTTTTATTGCTTCTTTTTTTATTTCTTTTAGACTGTTTTCTATTTCTTTTGGTATTACTTCGTTATTTTTTACTTTATTTAGTATTTCTAAAAGATTTGTACTTGTTATATATATACTATCTTTTTCATCTTTAGTTAGTAATTTTCTTTGAATTTCATCCATTGTTTTTCCGAATTTTTCTAGGTCTTCTTCATAGTCAAATACTTTTGTTATTCTCTTTATTATATTTACCTCTTCTTCTTCTCCTTCTGGAAGAGTTTCTACTTCGTCTTTATTTGAGTATCTCCAGAATTCAAATATACTTTTTTTGTGGCTATCTATTTCATTTATATATGCTGTTGCGTTTTCAATCTTTTTTAACATATTTTTCTTTTTTAATTTTAGAGCATTTATATCCATAAAAATATTTTTTAGCTCATCTTCTTTTTTTTCAAAATCTTTATAAAGATTTAATAATTCTTCTATTGTATATCTTTCTTTTCTTGGCTTATTTTCGGTTTTTGTTTCTTTATTTTTTTCTTTTGTTATAGGTATTTCTTCTTTTATTTGCAAATTATCTTTTTTTGCTATTTTCTTTATATTACTATTTTTTCCAGCCTTTTTGCTATATTTGAAATAGTATTTAAATCTACCAAAAAATGTTTTTTTACACTCTAAGAATGTAGATATTTGCTTTTCTTTTGCAAGATATTCTATTTCTAGTTCTGAAATTTCTAACTTTAAATCTTCTAATCTTTTTTTATTTTTTTCTATTAATTCTTCTGCCGCTTCTTTTCTTGCATTTCCTACCATATATTCTTCGTTTATCATTTGGGGCATTTTATTATATTCTATTTTTCTATTTTCAATAAAAAAATCAATTTCGCCTTTTTTACTTATATCTGTTCTAAAATTAAAATAATGTGGCAATTCAGTTTGTAATATGAACATTGCTTTTAACAGTTTGTAAAATTGAGAAGCCTCTTCTTTACTTTTTAGTTTAATTTTGTATGGGCTTTTTATTTTTTCATATACTCCAGTTTCTCCTACTATTTGAATGGATAATTCTTCATTTTTATCATATACCTCGTATATTAATGGCCAGTCTTTTGTAAAAAGCCATAAGTAGTTTTCTATATCTTCAAATTCTGATTTTTTTAAGTAAGTACGGCTATATCCTATATTTCTTATTGGCACAAATATTTTTTCATTTCTTTTTGATTCAATTTGTTTTTTTAATAAAAAGAAAAATGTTGAGTAGTCTGAATCTTCTGTTGATACTATCATAAAATATCTATCAGTATTTTCTGAATAGTAAATTTGCCATAAGTAATTTCCTTCGTATTTTACTTTAAATGGTATTAATTTATTTAAATTATTTTGTTCTTCTTCTATTTTTTCTATTTCTTGCTCATTTAATTGTTTTAGCATATTTAAAAAAGTTGTATATTTTACTATATTTTCTTCATTTTCAGAATCTAAGTATTCATAAATTGGACTTGCTTTTTTATATTTTTCTTCTATATTATCTAGTCTATTTGTTGGAGATAATAATATTTCTATGTCATTTACTGAAATATATTTGTATACTCTATATTGTTTTTCGTCATATGCTTTTGATATTCTATAATCTAATGGTTCAAATTTCATTAGTTTTTTTGGTATATTATTTAAATCTAATCCTAAATATTCTAGTTTAGCATTTATTCCTTGATTTTTATTTACTGTTTTTCTTGGCAAAATTATCTCTCCTTCCATACTTTTTTTGACGTTTTGCCCTTTTTATTTTATAATTTCATAAAAGTTTTTAAATTCATATCCTTGTTCTCTTAAATATCCTATTATCTGTGGTAAAGCGTCTGCTGTTGCTTTTTTGGCTTCAGCATCATGCATTAAGATTACTATGCTATTTTTGTTAGTGGTCGTTTCTTTTAATCTTTGTAATTCAAAATCAATAGTTGGGTTTGTTGTTTCTGAATCACCTGTTAATGCGTTCCAGTCTACATTTACAATATTGTTTTGATTTAATATTTCTTTTGCTTGCATTTTTATTTCTCCATATTTGCCTCCTACTAAACCTCCAGGGAATCTAAAAAGGTGGGAATTGTATTCCTGCTCTCCTAATATATTTTTTACTATGTCATTGCATTTATTAAATTCATCTAGTACTGCTTCTTTAGATGCATATATTGTTGAATATACATGTGAATATCCGTGGTTTGCTATATAGTGTCCTTCTTCATACATTCTTTTTATCATATCTGGATAATTTTGAGCTTTTGAACCTAATACAAAAAAAGTTGCTTTTACATTTTCTTGTTTTAAAGTATCTAAAATTTGTGAAGTGACTCCTGATGGACCATCATCAAATGTTAAGAATGCTCTTTTGGTTTCTGATTTATATATGTGTTCTATATTTTGTTTTCCTACATCTGTTAATTTCGGTAACTTTTCTTGTCTTTGCTTTTCTTTTTGGGCTGCAATTTGTTTTTGTTTTTCTTCTTCTTGTTTTTTTAGAGATATTAATTGTTGTTCATATTGTTTGTATACATTATATTGTTTTATTGCTTCTAATGAACGTATTAATATTACAGATAATAAAATTAGAATCATTATTGCTATTAAAATTATAGTTATTTTTTGTTTATTTACTTTAGGTTTTGTTTCTATTTTGTATAGATCATATATTTCATCATCTTCTTTTTTCATAAATATATTTCCTTTTCCTTTATTTTTTTATATTATATACTATTTTTTGACTTTTTAGTAGAGACTTTTTAAAAAACATAAAAAAAGTTATTGACAAAATATTATAACCTGTTCTTTAACATTAATAAAAAGTTGCCTTTCTTGTGACAACTTTTTAATTAATTTATATGAATCTTAATTGCTTTTCATTAAACTTTTTATATATTCTACTTCTTCTTCTTTGTTTAATCTCATAAAAATTGGTTCTTTTTTGTCTGTTACTTTTATATCTTCTAATTTGTCATAATAATTTAAAGAATCCCATGTTTTTAAGTTTTCTTTTTCTATTCCTATTTGTTTTAAAATATTTTTAGAAGTATCGTTCATAAATGGTGCTATTAAGATTGCTATTTTTCTTATGTTTTCAACTAAATGATACATTGAAGATTCTAGTTCTTCTTTTTTGTTTTCTTTGGCTAGTTGCCATGGACTTGTTTCATCTATATATTTATTAGTTCTTGAAACTAAATCCCATATTTCTTGAATTGCAACAGATATTTGGTAATCATTCCATTTTTCTTCAAAATCTTTTATTTTAGTATTTGCATATTCTTCTAGTTCTTTGTCCACAGCATTTGGAGTTCCATTATATTTAGGTAATTTTCCTTCAAAATATTTATTAACCATTGCTACTGTTCTATTTAATAAATTGCTTAAATCATTACATAAATCAAAATTATATCTTTCTATAAAAGCTTCTGGTGTAAATAATCCATCTTGGTTAACTGGCATTTCTCTTAATAAGAAATATTTTGTTGCATCTAAGCCATATCTATCTACTAAATCTTCTGGGTACACTACATTTCCTTTTGATTTTGACATTTTTCCATCTTTCATCATAATCCAATTATGAACTAATATAGTTTTTGGTAATGGTAAATCTAGTGCCATTAAAAATATAGGCCAATATATTAAATGAAATCTTGCTATGTCTTTTCCGACTACTTGTAAGTCTGCTGGCCAATATTTTTTAAATAAAGAGTCATCTTGAGACATATAACCTAATGCAGTTAAATAATTTGTTAAAGCATCAAGCCATACATATATTACATGTTTAGGATCTTTTAAAACTTTTATTCCCCAATCAAAAGAAGTTCTAGTTACACATAAATCTTCTAATCCTGGTTTTATAAAGTTATTTATCATCTCATTTTTTCTATATTCTGGTTTTATAAAATCTGGATGTTCATCATAATATTTTAATAACCTGTCAGCATATTTTTTCATATTAAAAAAGTATGCTTCTTCTTTCATACGCTTAACTTCTCTTCCACAATCTGGGCATTTTCCGTCTACTAATTGGGTTTTTGTAAAATATGTTTCACATGGTATACAATACCATCCTTCATATTCTCCTTTATATATATCTTTTTGCTCCATAAATTTATCAAATATTTTTTGGACTATTTTTTCGTGTCTTTCTTCTGTTGTTTGAATAAAATCATCATGTTGTATCTCCATCTGTTCCCATAAATCTTTTGCCATTTTTGCCATTTCATCTACATATTCTTTTGGTGTTTTTCCTAAACTTTGGGCCTTTTCTTGGATCTTTTGTCCATGTTCATCTGTTCCTGTTAACATGTATGAATCTTCACCTTTTAATACATGATACCTTTTTATACTATCTGCTAAAACGGTTGTATATGCAGTTCCTATATGAAATTTGCCACTTGGATAATAGATTGGTGTTGTTATAAAGAATTTCTTATTCATATATTTCATCTCCTTTGTCCATTTTGTCCAATTTGGGACGTTTCCCAATTGGACATTTTGTCCAATCTGGGACAGATCTTTAAGTTTATAATTTATAATTTATAGTTTGTAGTGTTTAGTTTTTTTATGATTATTATTTTACTATATTATAGGAAAAATATCAAGAAATTAGGTTTATTTGCTTTAAAAAAAATCATAAGATTATACTTAAACTTTTCTCTTTAGTTTTTATTATACATCATAAGGATTTTTTATAAAGATTATTTTATTTAGAAAAGATAAGTATAATTTTTATGACTTTTAATGTATTATATATTTTTTATTCTTCTTTTGTTGTGTTTATTTTAAATAATTTAAATATTTCAACTATTATTAGTGGTGCAATTATCAATCCTATAAGTTCTATGATATTTTGTGTTGGTAATAGTGGTATGCTAAATATTTCTCTTAGTACAGGTACTGCAAGTATTATTAACATTAAAGCTGCTGATCCAAGTACTGCCCATATTAATTTACTATTATTAAATATTTTTGTTTTGAATAGTGATTGTTTGTTGTTTCTTACGTTAAATACATGTACTAATTCGGATAAAGCAAGTGTTACAAATGCCATTGTTTGACCAACTTCTATTTTTGATTCATCTAATGTTAATCCATCTATTGGGGTAGTTGTTGTTGCTAATCCTATCATAAATGCTGCTAAGGTAAGTAATCCTATCATTATTCCTTGATATATTACTCTCCATGTCATTCCTTTTGTAAATACTCCTTTTCCTGGCTTACTTGGTTTTCTATTCATTATGTCTGAATTTGCTGGGTCGAATGCTAATGCTAGTGCTGGTAATGAGTCTGTTACTAAATTTATCCATAATATATGAATTGGTAATAATATTTCTAAATGAGTTATGTCTGTTATTCCAAACCAATTTGCAAATAGTGGTGTACATAGTGTTGCTATAAATAATACTACTATTTCTCCTACATTGCTAGATAATAAGAATTGTATTACTTTTAAAATATTGTCATAAATACGTCTTCCTTCTTCTACTGCTGATACTATTGTTGCAAAATTATCATCTGTTAAGATTACGTCTGCTGCTTCTTTAGCAACATCTGTTCCTACAATTCCCATAGCACATCCTATATCAGATGTTTTAAGTGCTGGACTGTCATTTACACCATCTCCAGTCATTGCAACTATTTCGCCATTTTTTTGCCATGCTTTTACTATTCTTACTTTATGTTCTGGTGCTACTCTTGCATATACTGAATAATGTCTAACATTTTTTTCTAACTCTTCGTCTGACATTTTTTCTAGCTCTAGCCCTGTTATTGCTTCATCATCATTTTCTAATATTCCTAGTTTTTTTGCTATTGCTGTTGCTGTAACTTTGTGGTCTCCTGTTATCATTACAGTTTTTATTCCTGCTGTTTTACATTTTTCTACTGCTTTTTTTGCTTCCTCTCTTGGTGGATCTATCATTCCTACCATACCTATAAATATTAGTCCACTTTCAATGTTTTGCATTTCTTCTTTAGTTGGTTTGTGATTTAATTCTTTATATGCACATGCTAATACTCTTAAAGCTTCTTTTGCCATTTCTTCATTTTTTTGTTTTATTGTATTTACGTGATTTGATAAATCTTGTTTGATTTCTCCATTAAATAAGTAACTATTACATTTATTTAATAGTTCATCAACTCCACCTTTTGTAAATACTATATATTTTCCATTTTGTTCATTTACTGTTGTCATTAATTTTCTATCTGAATCAAATGGTACTTCATCTATACGAGGCATTTGGTTATAAATATCTTGACTAAATTTTAGTTTTAAAGCCATATCTACTAATGCTGTTTCTGTTGGATCTCCAGTTAAAGTTCCATCTTTTGAAATTTTGGTATCATTACATAACATATTTGCAAATACTAATTTTTCTAGGTCTTGATTTATGTCATTTTCTTGTAGTTTATTTAAATCTTTTATTTCATCTTTTATAAATATTTTTTCTACTGTCATTTGATTTTTTGTTAGTGTTCCTGTTTTATCAGAGCATATAACTGTGCTACTACCCAATGTTTCTACTGCTGGCAGTCTTTTTACAATTGCATTTCTTTTAACCATTTTTTGAACTCCTATTGCAAGTACTATGGTAGATACTGCAACTAGACCTTCTGGTATTGCTGCAACTGCTAAACTAACTGCTGTCATAAACATATGAATAGGTTCTTTTCCTTGAATTAATCCTATTATAAAAATAAATATACATATTGAAAGTGCTGCTATTCCTAGAGTTTTTCCTAATTTATTTAGTTTTTGTTGCAGAGGTGTTTCTTGTTTTTGAGTACTGTTTATGATTCCTGCAATTTTTCCTACTTCTGTTGTCATTCCTGTTTCTACTACTATTCCTTTTCCTCTTCCATATGTTACTAAGCTTGATGAAAATAACATATTCACTCTATCGCCTAATCCTATCTCTTCATCTTCTATTTTTTTGTTCGTTTTTTCTACTGGTACTGACTCACCTGTTAAAGATGCTTCTTGTGATTTTAGGTTTATTGCTTCTATTATTCTTAAATCTGCTGGGATATAGTCTCCTGTATCTAATACTACAATATCTCCTGGTACTAGCTCTTTTGCAGGTATTACTGTTACTTCTCCATTTCTTATTACTTTTGATGCATGATCTGTTAATTTTTGAAGAGCTTCTAAGGATTTTTCAGCTTTTGATTCTTGGGTAACTCCTATTATTGCATTTACTATTACTACTAATAATATAATTATTGTGTCTGTTATGCCTTCCCCTTCTGCAATTCCAACTGCTCCTGATACAATTGCTGCAATTATTAATACTATGATAGAAAAATCTTTAAATTGGTCAGCAAATCTTTGTAATAAGCTTTTTTTCTTTGCCGCTTTTAGTTGGTTTAACCCATATTTTTCTTGTCTTTTTTTTATTTCTTCATTAGTTAATCCTTTTTCTAGATTGGTTTCTAGTTCTTTTTCTACTTCTTTTACTTCTTTGGTAAACCATTTGATATTTTCCAAAATTAATCAACTCCTTTTTTATTTTTTACATTTTTTAGTTTTTTATAACAAAAGTATAAAATTATATAGCTTTTTTAGATTAAATTTTTGGTATTTAAGCAAATAAAATTCTATATGTTTTTATACAACAATAAAAGACTTCTAAAAGGACTTTATTTTCCTTTTAAAAGTCTTGCTTACTATTTTTATTAATCTTTTTTAGCTTACTAACCAGATATTTAATATCGCGACTGTTGATTAGTAATTTAAAAGCTACTCCCTTTTAAAAAATTGATTTTTGGTTTCTTTTGTTATATTTTACTTTTTATTTATATCATTTTTTAGTTTAGGTGTCAATAAATATTTTAGATTTTTTTGGTGACCCGTACGGGAATCGAACCCATGATTCCACCTTGAGAGGGTGGCGTCTTAACCGCTTGACCAACGGGCCTTAATTATAAAAAAACTACTTCATATTTATACCACTTTTCCTTTAATTCGTCAACTATTATTTTAAATAAAAATTAGTTATTTAAATATAAAAGTAAATTCCACATTTAACTGAATTTACTTTTATATTTAACCTAAAAATTAGTTTTAATTTATGTTTTCATTAATAATTTCTTCTATTCTTTCATAATTTTTAGTTAAAAACAAATATCCAATTAAAGCTTCAAATGCTGTTGCAAGCTTATATTCTTGTACTTCTACATTTTTGGGTAAATGATGATTTTTTGCATTTCTTGCTCTTCTTACTATGTCTTTTTCTTCTTCTGTTAGTTTATTTTGTATATTTTCTAAAAATTTTGCTTGACTTTTAGCATTTACATATTTTATTGTTTCTATGTGCAATTTATGTGGCTTTAAATTTGTTTTATTTACTAAAATTGTTCTTATGTATAATTCATATACACAATCTCCAATATATGCCCATGTTAAGGGAGAAAGTAAATTAATTTCTTCTTTAGTTTTTTCCAGTTTTAGTAACTCTTCCATTTTTATTTTACATCCTTTTCTTCTTTTTATATTTTATTTTTACTTAACCTTTTCAATAGTTATTTTTCCTAGTTTTCCGTTTTTAAATTCATCTAATATTATTTTGGAAGTTTTTTCGTCATCGATGTTTCCGATTATGAATAATACATCCCCTTTTTCTTCCTATCTCTTGCATTATTTCATATATGTTTAAATTTAAAGGTTGGTCTTGTTCTAATGTCTTTTCTATATAGCTTTCTTCTAATTTATATCTTTTACATAAATTTGTTCTATAATTTTGTAGTAAGAACTTTACTAAATTGTATGCAACTTCTGTTTGTTCTAATATGGTATCTTTAATTGTTCCTGTGTATGCTAAGTTTAATGCAATTTCTTGTGTTTCAAATTTTGGCCATAATACTCCCGGAGTATCTAGCAATTCTATTTTATCATTTATTCTAATCCATTGTTTTTGTTTTGTAACACCTGGTTTATTTCCAACTTCTGCAGATACTTTTTTTGCTATTCTATTTATAAAAGATGATTTTCCTACATTCGGTATTCCTAGTATCATTGCTCTTATTTTTCTTCCAGCTCTTCCTTTTAATGCATTTATTTGTAGTGTTTCTTGCATTATATTCTCTATTTTTTTTATACAATTATCTATTCCTTTTCCAGAATTAGAATCTGTTAAAACCGCTGGGATTCCATTTTTTTCAAAATATTCTATCCATAATTTATTTTGCACATCACTTGACAAGTCACTTTTATTTAATACAATTAATCTTTTTTTATTTTTAGTTATACTTACTATATCAGGATTTCTGCTAGATATTGGTATTCTGGCATCTAATAATTCTATTACAATATCTACTAATTTTAGATCCTCTATTATTTGTCTTTTAGTTTTAGCCATATGACCTGGATACCAGTTGATATTTGTCGATTTTTGTTGTTCTTCCATCTTTAATCACCTTCTTTTTTTTCAAAATCAAAATCTTTTATACTATATCCTAATTCCTTCATTTTTTCAAATAAAATACTTGGGGAAATACCTAACAATGTATTATAATCTCCATCAACTCTATCTATAAATAGCGAAGCCTTTCCTAATGGTACATAACCGCAACATTTAAAAATATTGCTTTCATTATTAACATACCAATTTATTTCTTCGTTTGTCAAATTTTTAAAATAAACATCTACCTTTGAACAGAATGTTATTGTCTTTTCTTTATATAAATCCATGATTGTTATACCTGTATATGCAGAATTTTTATTTCCAGATAATTCTTTTAAATTATTAAAAACTTCTTCTTTTGATTTTGGTTTTTCATATTTTTTATTATTAAAATAAATTATTGTATCAGCTGCAATAATAATTGCTTTACTTTTAATTTTATTTGAAGCTGATTTAGCCTTATTAAGGGATAGTTCTTCTACATATTTATAAGGTTCTGTTTCATTACTTATTTCTTCTACATCACTTGTTACAATTTCAAAATTAAGGCCAATCATCTTTAAAATATCTTGCCTCTGTTTTGAAGATGATGCTAATATTATTTTTACCATATTATCTTTCTCCTACTTAATAAATTGATACCTTAAAATTAAACTCCTATCAATTGTATTAAAGATGTGTCCCCAATTGGACATTTTGTCCAGTCTGGGACGTTTCCCAATTGGACAAAATGTCCAATTGGGAAACGTCCCAAATTGACCCTATAATGTTCTGTAATTATTTTTGTCCGCTCTTTCGTCTAGCTTTCTGTCATATTCTTTGTTGTTGTAAAACCAGTCTGTTTTTTTGTCTTTTGGGTTTGCTTTTCTTCCTTTGTCTACTAGCATGTCTATTAATATTGCAAGTGGTAATGCTATTCCTATTATTCCTATAAATGTGTTCATATAGGTACTTACATCGAATACATCGAATTCTCCATTTAGCATAACAGTTATTCCATTTACTACTGTTGTTCCAAAATACATGCCATATGCAAGTAGATATATTAGTGCTCCTATTAATTTTCTTTTTACTACTAAGACTATACATAATAGAACTACAAATAGCAAGATTACTTCCATTTGCATATTTAGTGGCTCTATTCCTCCAAAGTCCATTTTCAATTGTGCTGTTAGGGCTACTATTACTCTAAATACCCAAAACATTACCATAAACATTAATAAAATCCATGTTGAAAAATTTTTCATTTGTTTTTTCCTCCCTTTATTTTTAAAAAATTTAAAGGCGGAAAAATCCGCCTTGTTTTTAGTCTACAAAATCAAAATCATCTTTGAATTTTTCTTTGAATATTTCAAATACTTTATTTAAAATTTCTTCGTCATCTATGCTTACATATGATTCTTCGTCTGTTTCTTCGTCAGTATCTTCTACTTTTAGTATTACTACTTCTCCTTCATCTTCTTCTCCATCTTCTGTTACTGGTAGTAGTACTACATATTCTTCGTCATCTAGTTCTACTAGATCTAAAAATTCAAATTTTACTTCGTTTCCTTCTTCGTCGTTTAATATTACTATGTTATCTAAATCTTCTCCTTCAAAATTTTCTTCCATTCTTTTTCTCCTTTCAATTTTATTAATTATATCTTTAATATAATAACTTAGTTAATATGATAAACTATTTTTTTGTTTTTTTCAATAATTTATTTGTTTTTTTATTATTTTTAATAGTTATTTTTATTATTTTTATTAAATTATTTTTCTTTTTATTATAATTTACTTGATTTTTTATTTATTTTTGCTCTTCTTTGTTTATTATAAGTAGTTTGAAATATTATATTCATTAATTTTTAGGTTACTTATGATTTTTATTTATGTATGTTTCTAAGATATATACTGCTGATATTGTGTCTACTATTTCCTTCTTTTTGTTTTTATTTATATCTAAAAAATTCATTGTTTTATGTGCTTCTACTGTTGTTAATCTTTCATCTATTGTTTCTATTTTTATTTTATTATATTTGCATTTTAGTTTGTGTATAAATTCTTGTGTTTTTGTAGCTCTTAAAGATTGTGTTCCATTCATATTTAATGGCATTCCTACTACTATTGTTCCTACTTCATATTGTTTTAGTAGTTCGTCTAGCCTTCTTAATATTACTTTGTCTGAACCATTTCTTTTTATTGTTTCTAGTCCTTGTGCTATTATATTTAATGCATCTGTTATTGCAATTCCTACTCTTGCTTCTCCATAATCTATACTTAATACTCTCATTTTATTTTTCTTCCAAACCTATATAGTTTTTTACCATTTTTTCTAATAGTTCGTCTCTTTCTATTGTTCTTATTTTATTTCTTGCATTGTTATAACTTGTAATGTAAGTAGGATCTCCTGATAGTATGTATCCTACTATTTGATTTATTGGATTATATCCTTTTTCAACTAATGCATCATATACTTCTTTTAATATTTCTTGGCATTTTGCATTTTCTTCTTTTTCTACTTCAAAATACATAGTTTTGTCAAAATCCATGATTAATATCCTTCCTTTCTTTAACGTATAAATTTGAATGAACAATTTCATATATTAGATATTATTCAATCTTTATACCCTTTTTATATGTTTGTTATATCACTTTCATCTATGTTTGCATGGTCTAAATATTCTTCTTGTTTTTTTAGTACTTCTTCTAAACCTGTTCCTTTGTAGTATGAAGATATAACAAAGTTTAGTTTTGGCACTGCTATTGCTTTATAATTATTTCTATCTTTTTCTTCTATATCAAGTTCTTCTAAATCTTCATTGGTTAGTGTTATTTTCATTGATTCTATTTTTTCTTTTATATCATTTAAGAAATCAGCAACTCCATTTGCTTCTACACCAGAAAAAGCAATTACAAATTTAGGTCCCATGTATCTTACAAATACATAATCTTCTGAAATATTTGCTTTTACATATTTGCTAACTTCAGTAATTACTTTGTTGCCTAATTCTCTTGAGCCTTTTTTGTTTATTTCTTGTATATTTATTATTTTAAACATACATATTGTTGATATTGTATATTGATCAATAATTTTCTTGCCTTCACCATATAGATACTCTTCAGAATATAAGCCTGAAAATAAGTCCTTTCTTACTATTGATTCTAGTGTTTTTTGGTGTACTACTGTTTTTAAAACAGATACTATATTTTCTTTTATTACTTCTAATACTGTTGTATCAACATTGTCGAAATCATGTGGGGTTCCACTTTCTATTATCCAATATCCAATATATACATTATCTATATATAGAGGGAAAAATATTGCAGATTTTGCTCTTCCAAATTCCATTTCTTGATATGGTAATCTTTCACTTTCACTATTTACAGTGACATATTTAGGTGTTGCTGTTTGAATACTATCTTTAAACATATCTATATCTTGCAAAGATTTTAATGTTCCCCAGTGTTTTTCATCTACATTTGATGCTTTTATTTGATATTCAGCACCATCGAAGACTACTATTGTTGAATATTTTATTTCATATCTTTCTATTAATATGTCATTTATTTTCTTTATTTTCTGATCAACTGATGAGGTTTCTCCTATTGCATTCATAAAATCTTGCACAACATATAAGTTGGTAATTTTTTGATTCATATTTTTAAATTTTTGTATTTTTTTATGTATTGTTACATTGTAAACTAATAATCCTAATACTATTAAGACTAAAATTATTACCACTCCTGTTATCACGTTTTATTTCCCTCCTCATTTTTAGTTAAAAACTTTTTTTCATTTTATCTAAAGTGCTATCAATATTTGGTGAAAAAGTATTTCTTTGTTCTCCATAATCTTTTATTGATGGTGGTCTATACCCTCTATTATTATTTATGCTTGGTGCTGGATAAACCATTTGTCCTAGTTCTTTTAATGTTTGCATGAAAATTTTTGAATAACCTTTTAGAGATATTTCACATTCTATTATTCCTTCTAGATATTTTATATAAGTTTCTTCTTCAAATGGAATAGAAACATATTTTATTGTATCTCTATTAAATAATTCTGTCATAAATGACATTGATGGATCATTGTAATATGCCATTCCTCCGATTATTGTTGCATCTTTTATTCCTCTTATTTTTACAACTTTATTTAGTATTATTCTTAATTTTTTTTCATCTAATACATTTTTTGCTTTTAGCTCTCTTAAAAATGCTGTAAGTGGTTGGATAGTTAAAATATCTAATGATTGTATTAAATATGTTTCTTGAGATTGTTTAAAATATCCTATTGGTGTTTGAAAATCTGTATCTATTAATATTAGAGAGTGTTTTTGTAATAATGTTTCTAATATTTTATCTACATTTTTTATTGATTCATTTTCATTTGGAAGTGATGTGTAAACTGTTAAATTTTTATTTACACTTATTCCGTGTAGCTATTCCATTTGCTAAGTTATCTATACAATTTGTTGCTACTCTTCTTAATTCTTCTTCATTTTTTGTATAAATATAGTAAGAATTTCTATTTTGGGTTGTATCTAGTAAAGCTACATTTATGCCTTCACTTGATATTAATTGTGCAAGATTATTTACTATAAATGATGTTCCATTTTTACTTGTTCCTACAAATGTCGCTATTTTTTTGTCAGGTGTTAATAAAGATGATAAGTCTATTGATGTTTCATATTGATTATTGTATTCTTGTCTTGTCTCATATAAATTAGTATTATTTATGCTACTTTGATATGTATTATAATTATTAGTAGTCTCTTGGTTATTAGAATAAATACTGTTAGTTTGTGGTATTGGACTTGGTTTAAAATCTTTATATGCTGGTTGTTCAATAGTATTGTTAGTTAATATGGTTTCTTTATCATCTTGTTTAAAATCTTCTTCAAATCCTGGTAGCATTGTAGATTGAGCTTCTTCTTGTGGTTCTTCTTCAGGCTCTTCTTCTGGTTTTATATCATCTAATCCTGGTAAAAATGTTTCTTCTTCATTTGTTGCTTGTTCTTCTTCGTTTAGATCAAATCCTGGTAGTACTACACTTTCTTCTTGTGGAATGTTTGGTTGGTTTTCTTCTTCTTGTTCTTCTTCATCTTCAAATCCTGGTAGTATTGTAGGCTCTTCCTTTATTACTGGTACTGGATTTTTTCTTGGTCTTCCTCTTCCTCTTTTTGATACTTGTTCTTCTTGTCCTACTGCTTGGGTAGGTGTAGCATTTTTCTTTGGCCTTCCTCTTCCTCTTTTTACTGGTTGTACTACTTTTTCTTCAATTTCTTGTTCTATTGTTTGTTCTTTTTCTTCTGGTACTGTATTTGTTTTATGTTCTTCCTTCTTTTCTTGGATTTGTGAATCTTGTACTGGTGTATATGTTGAAACTGATGGGATATCTTGTGTATTCTTTTTAGGTTTTGATAATTTTTTAGAACTTCCCATATTTACTGCAGATGGTATAACTACTGGCTTTGACATTATTTCTTCTCTGTTTTTTGTTTTTAATAATATTTGACTTGGTCCAGTTTTTTCTTCTTCTTTATTTTTTACTCTTAATGTATTTGATACACTGTTATTGAATGACATTATTTGTTGATATTTAGGTGATTTTTCTTCTAAAACTGCTCTTACATTTAGTGGTAGAAATTTAGAAATAATCCTTAATTGTGTATCATTGTATTGTGCTGCAATATTATTAAAGCTATCTACATATCTGTTTTCATCTTTTCCTAATCTTTTATAGTGAGCTAAGATGTTTTGTATTTCCATTTCACTTACGTCATTTTCGTTTTCTGCTTGGTAGTTTACATCTTCAGAATCTATTTTGTAGTATGCTTTTGCTTCTTTTTTTACACGTGGTCTATTTATTAATCTACATACTTCATCTACACTTCTATCATTTCCTAGTATTGCATTATAAATTCCTATTCCAAATAGTTTTACTAGCATTTGTTCTGATTTTGTTCTTCTATCTGAACATATTAGTATAATTGGTGTGTCATTTCCTCTGGAATTTGATGCTTCATCACTTATACTATCTAGTTTTTCAAATATAAATTTATCAATTTGATCAATTTGTGCATTTGTAAATGCCTCTAAGTCTTCACTTATTACTATTCTATCATAGCTTTTATCTTTTTGTAATTCTTTTACTATTGCATTAAAGTAATAAACATTTTTATAAGAAATTATTTGTTTATATTCCTTTTGATATTTTTTTACTATGGATTCTGATATCTCTTCATTACTTACCGCAAATAATACTTTCATTTGTTACCCCCTTCCAAATTTTACAAACACTGCAAATGCAAGTGGTAATATTTGGCATATAATTAAAATTGTGACAAAGGTTACGACTAAAGCCATACCTTTTTCTTGTGTGTCTAGTTTTCTAATACCTATTACATATTGCTTAATTGCTCCTATTGCAATACCTAAGAAACATAAAGGTATACTGTATATTCTTACTAAATTTAATATGTATGCAACCGTTCCATAAACATCTGAACCGTATTTTTCTTTATAATCGTCTAGTGATTTGGCTTCATTTTCTTTTAGTTCGATTATTTTGCTTTCTGTTTGATCGTCTATTGCTTTGTCTTCAGCATATACTTTATTTGTTATTGTAAATATTCCAATAATTAACATTAATATTAAGCAAATTGTTATTACTTTTTTCATAAATTAAAAGCCCCTTTCTTGCTTTTATTTAGCAAATTATCGCTTATAAACACTATACTTTTATATCATACAATAAATTGTAAAAAATAGCAAGAATTTTTTACAATTTATTATATAAATATTTCATATTATTATATACTCCATTTGCCCAGTTTTTATCTGTTGCATATTTTTTATTTACGCCTGACAACGTATTTCCATTATAGTACTTTCCACTTGCTTTTTCGCCATCATAGATAGCTGTTCCTTTAGGATTTAAATAATATTTAACAAATACTCTTGCAATTAAGTCTATAGATTGAGAATAATCGTTAAAATCATATGCTCCATTATATGGATTAGAATCATATGCTCCATAGCCAAATAAATTATTTTTATTTAATGCTATTTTAGAAGTTCCCCATGCGCTTTCGTGTATTCCAACAGCTGCAACAAATAGCCCATTTATATTATATTGTTTTTCTATGTAATAAAAATATTTTGCATTGTTTTGAAAAATTTTATTTTTATCTTTACTATCTGTTAAAACTTTGTTAAATTGTTCTAATGTAAGTCCACTTGGCTTGTTTAGTGCCATGTCAAAGCTCAAAGTACTTATTAATTGCTTATTTGTTTTTGCATTTTCTACTACTTGTCCTTCTTCATTTTCATCTGTTTTATTTGGGTTAATGTATGTAGTACTTTCTGCTTTTACATATCCTATTGTACTTCCTGAAGATATTTTGTACCAGTCATTTTGTATTTCTAATATTTTTAATTCATTTGATTTGGTTAGTGTTGAAATTTTTGTTGAGTCCTCATTTGGTTCTAACATAACTGATAATCTGTCTGAGGTAACATATAATATGTCTCCTACTTTTGGTTTATAATTGTTTTTAAAGTTTCCTGTTCCTATTTCTACTATTTTTTCAATCGGCGCTTTTATAATTTTAGACGAAACTTGTTCTTCTGAGATTAGTTCATTATCTTTATATACTGCTTTTTTGGTAATTAGCTGTTTTCCTTCTCTGCCTTCTTGAATTACTTGAATACTTCCCTTTGGAAGGCTAGAATTTTCATTATATGTTGTCATATATTCTAATTCTTCTTCTTGGGTAAAATATTCTTCTTTTTCGCCATTTTCTAAATTTTGATTTATTAAAGATACTATATCTACTTTTGATGCATTACTTATTTTTACCTCATTATCTAATGCTTGATAAGTTGTCTCTTTTGCATATACTTCGCTATTTCTTGCAAAATAGAAGTTATAAAATATAAAGATATATAATATACTTAATATAGTAATAAAAAAGGTAATTATATTTTTTACTGTAATTTTTATGTGCTTTTTTGTTTTGTCTTTTGTTTTCATTTTCATCACCTAAAATAATTTTACCTTTTAAGTCTTTTTTTGTCAAATAAAATTTTTGGCAATTTGGAATAAAGGCAAATTTATTTGTTTTTTGTAAAAAGAGTGATTAAATTAAGTATTCATTAAAATATGGGGATGGCAATTATCTCCTCTATGGGGGTGGTGGTATATGTTAAAAATATTTTTTGCAATGAGCTTGTGTGGGGACCGGCTAGTTAGAAAGTGTTAGATATAAGCCGAATCCTTTATGGTGAGGTTTATATCTTACACTTTCTTACGTGTTGGGACGAATTGCAAAAAATATTTTTAACATATACCACCACCCCCATAGAGGAGATAATTGCCATCCCCATATTTTAATGAATACT
>CALXUW010000016.1 GCA_944391795.1 uncultured Clostridia bacterium | reverse complement strand
CTATTTGGATATTTTTTTTTTTTTTTTTCTATAACATTTATTGGTTCAGACCAAGCTGTCAAAAATATTAATTCTCCATCTTCTGGTGTTCCTTTTTCATGTATAGCATCCCATTTTGTTCCCCAATTCTTGCAAGACCAATCATACCAAGTTGCACATCCATACTTTAAAATATTGTTTAAACATAAATTTCCAAATTCTTCTAAGGTCTTTATTCCCAATTTTCTCTCTGTTTCATCTGGAATATATCTTCTATCTGCACTTTCTATCTCTTTTATTTTTCCTACAGTAATTTTTTTCATGTATTTATTCCATAAATCTCCATAGTAATCATCTTTTGTTCCTTCTAGTAACTTCTTCATTTGTAAAAATTCTTCTGATTCCTTTTTACTCATTGCAAAAGCAATAGCATTTTCTGTTACTGTTCCTTCTGTTATATCTAATTCTTTTGGCATAGGTATTAATTTTTGAAAAGTTGTCTTTCCATCATCAAATATTTCTTCTAACACTTCTTTTGGTGCTCTTACTATATTAGTACAATAATTTGGCATTTTTTCTCTCCTTTTCCGAGCATAGAAAAAAAGCCAGCTTTTAAACTGACTTTTGCTCACAATTTTTATATTAAAATTTTATCCTGTTCTTTTTTATATGTCAATGAATAGTTTTTGAAACATTTTTGAAAATATATATTTTTATAGATAATTTCTTTTTCCATAATACATGTGCGAAATATATACTGTTTTTTTATTTTCGTCTATTGTATATAAAATAATATAATTATCTACTACTATTCTTCTAAATTCTTTTTTCATTCTATCTTTCTTTTCTATCTTTGCATATAATCTAGGAGATTCTGCCAAATCCATTACACTATTTCTCATTTTTCTCATTAGTCTTTTAGCAGCTTCTTTATTAACTAGATTTTTAGAAATATATTCATAAATTTCTCTAATTTCATCTCTTGCATCTTCAGTAAATTCTATTTCATATATTTCTTTTTTAGAATCCATACTTTTCTTCCAACTCCTTGAATACTTCTGTTGCTTTAACTGTCTTTCCTTCTTCGATTTGTTTTTCAGCTTTTAATAATTTTCTTTCTATTTCTTCATTTAATAATTTATCTTTATATTGTTCAACACTTAAAACAACTATGTTGTCTTTGGAATTTTTAGTAAGTACAACATCTCCATATTTATTTATAGCAGTTTCTACTTCTTGCATATTTATAGCTTGCATAATACCACCTCTTTTTCTTAACATCTATAAATATTATAGCACATAACATATAATTTTAAAATACATTTTTTAATATTTCTAACAAAAACTCTCTTGTTTGATTATTTATCAATACAGTTGCTCCTATTGTTAATAGTATTATCAAAATTATATATATTATTATTTTTAAAATCTTTCCTATGATTTCAAATATAGTTTGAATTATAGGCTTTTTTCTTACTATTATTATATTTTCATTTTGTGTGGTTTGATTATTCTTCTTTTCCATTGCAATATCATATAATGATTTTTTCTTCATTTGTTTACCTCTTTTTCTTAAAAAAATTAAATTTCTTTTTCTTTTCTGTTACATCTGTATTTATTAAATATGGTTTTAATATTGATTCAAAGAAAAATTTATTTCCTACTATAAATGGATCTGTTATATTTTCTGAAAAAGCTGTTCTTTCTTTCCAATAGTTTCCTAAACTAATTCTAAAATTTTCTTTTTCACTTTCTTTTGCAAAATTAAAAACTAAATATGTGCTAATATCTTCTCCAATGATTTGGAAACATTCTATTAAATTAGGTATTTCCCACGCTTTATTTCCAGATACTATAATTTTTAAATCTCTTGTTAGAAATGACATTTTTTCTTCTTCTGTTAGTTCATTTAAAGCTCCATAATCATAAATATAAAAATTATAATCTTGTGCCAATATATCTGACATATTTTTAGGTTTTAAAAACATATCTATTCCTTTAAATGTTATTCTATTAGTATTTTCTGAATATATTGCTTCTTTATTTTCTATTATATTTATAATAGAATTGTGGTTATTATTTTCTATATAACAAGCTCTTATATTAGTTAGTTCACTTAAATATTTAGTTAAGTTTATTGCCATCGTAGTTGCCCCTATATGTTTTTCTGTTCCTACCACTCCTATATTTACTGTTTGTTTTACTCTTATATAATTTTCTTTTATTAATTTAGTTGTTTGATTTACTGCTATTAATTGATTATCTACT
Source organism: uncultured Clostridia bacterium (assembly GCA_944391795.1). Lineage (GTDB taxonomy): Bacteria > Bacillota > Clostridia > TANB77 > CAG-508 > CAG-269. The sequence goes on along the minus strand of CALXUW010000016.1, from coordinate 3,233 downwards.
TTATATTTTATAGAATTTCCAAAACTCATTCCTTCTTCACTTAAACATTTTTCTAATTCTTCCTTAAATTTATTATCTTCTACTGCTGTTACAATATTATATATTCCCAAATTAAATATTTTTCCTAACAAAATATTACCATATTTATATTCCTTTGCTATTATTATCACTCTAAGACTATACATTTTTCTAATTAATGTTATTTTAGATATTATTTCATCATCGGGTGTTAAGTTTTCTATTGCTCTTAGGTCTATAATTAAATAATCAACACTATTTAAGTTTCGTAATTCTGTTTGCATAAATTTCTCTAAATTATATTCATTTATAAACCTTGTTACTAAAGTAATATTATTTTTCATACAATATTCTTCAAGCTCTGGGATAACTTCTTTTGATATGTAAATATATTTTTTGTATTTTTTTATCTCTTCCATAATCTCTACCTCTAATTTATTCTCTTATAATTACTGTTTCTCCACTATTTGTTGTGATTATATTTTCTTCTGTTCCTTGTGTTTCGTCTTGGATATACTCTTCTTCATCATCTGGTTCTTCTAATAAACCTTTTAAATTGTCTAATATTTGTTGTTCTTCTGTTTCTTCATTTTGTACTATATTATTATTATTTGTAGTGTTTATATTTTCTGTTGTTTCATCATTATTTCTGGTATTCAGTATTATTGCAATTACTATTACTAATACTAAAATTAAACTTAAAACTATTAATTGTTTTTTTAATTCTTCTTTATTATTCATATCTTACCTCCATATTTTAACTTCCAAATAAAAATTCAAATGGATCTACTGCATTATTACTACTATTGTTGTTTATTCTTATTTCAAAATGTAAATGATCGCCTGTTGAATTACCAGTTGAACCCATAATACCTAGCACTTGTCCTGCTTGCACCACTGTTCCTTCTGCTACCATTATTGAGCCTTCTTTCATGTGTCCATATAAAGTGTAAAATGTTATATTTTCTGCCGATGTATGTTCTATTACTACATAATTACCATATCCAGTATTCCCAGCTTTTGATACTACTACTTTGCCAAATAAAACAGAACAAATTTTAGGATCTGAAACAGATACCACAACTAAATCTATTCCGTGTGTGAGCTCTTGTTTGTGTTACTCCATTTACAGTTATGGTCCTGTTCGGACTAAATTGTGATGTTACTACATCTTTGTTACTATCCCAAGTTTCAAAAGGCATTGGAAATGCTGCACCCTCGTATTTTTTCATATTATCTGATGAGATTACTTCATTTACAGTTATGGTAGTAGATGTTGAACTTGAACTACCCTCTTGTTTTTTATCATCTGATTGTGTATCATCATTAGAAAATACACTCATTAATGCAACTACTGGAAATATAACTACTATAAATATTCCTATTGCAACACCTATAATTATCATTTTTATTTTTAAAGAAAAAAGGGAAAATGCTGTTTTCCCCATTTCTAATACTTCATTTTTATTTTCTGCCATTACTTTCCACCACCTATTAAATAAGGTTTCTCCCATTCTTCTGCTTTTACATTTACTAAACTATGACCTGGTCCAACAAACATAAGTCCACGCCCTCTGTCTTTTTGTGAAAGTATTGTTTTTTCTTCAGTATTTAAGTTATATGTTCTTACTATTTCTTCTAAGTCTTGTCCATCCGTTCCGAAAAAGAATTTATATGTACTGTTATCCAAAATAGCTTGTCCATATTGTTTAATTTCTTCTCCTAAAAAGTCCAAAATATTTTGAGAAATTGTTATAAGCCCACATTCATACTTTCTACATCTTTTACTAAAATTTCTCATAAATTCTATTGCTTGTGGTACTTTTTTATCTATTAAAAGGTATGCTTCATCACATACTACATAGGCTTTTTCTTCACGATTTTTAAATGCCATATCTTGACAGAATCTTAGCATATTCAAATATTGACAACTCTTTATATTAGCTGATGCACCTTGTAAAGAGTAAATATCTAAACATATAAAATCATTATCTTCTTCTATTGTTGTATATCCATTAAATATTTCTGCATTATGCCCTATCGCAAGACTTCTTATAATACTTCTAACAATTTCTATTTCTTCTTTATGTTTTGTATCTTTATCTTTTACTTTTCTTTCTAATATATTGTATAAATCTTGCATAATAGGGAATTTATCTCTTGGAATATTATCTATTTCACTATCATAGTCAATTCCAAATTGCTTATATAACTCTTCTAATATTTCCATCAGCAAACTCATTTGAAAACTTGTTATTTCTGGGAAATATAATGTAAAAAATGCAGTTAGGAAATCCATGTGTAATGCTAATGCTGATTTTGTGCTGCTATACTCATCATCTTCGTCCTCAATATTATTAGGCAACTTATTTACTTGCAAAGGATTTATTCTACCAACATTTTTTCCTTTTCCACCACTACAATCAATCCATTTTCCACCTATTTCTTTACACATTGCCTTATACTCTGATTCTGGATCCAATACATAAAATTTGTAACCATTTAACCAACCATTTAACATTATTTTTTTAGCTAAAAATGACTTTCCGCTACCACTTGCTCCACTTATTGTTATATTACTATTTGGTCTATCTGAAGTTTTTAAGAATGTATCTAATATAATTGCTCTACCATCTTCATCAGTTCCAATATAATAACCTCTCTCATCTATTAATCCACTACCAGAAAAAGGTAATCCTTTGAATAATGCTGCTAATGACATTTGCTTATTTGAGATTTCTGTTATATCTTTATAACTTGTATCATAAGGACTTGCTTGTTTTAATGCTAGTTCTTGTTGAAATGCTGGTAATCTTGCTTTTAACCCCATTCCAGCAACTTTGTTTTTCACAATTCTCATATTTTCGGTAAAATTATTTTCTGTATTTCCGTTTGTTTTAGCAAGAAATGATAAATTGATATATGGTATGTTGTCTATAGTTATTTCTCTTATCATTTTTTCTGCACTTGCTATTTTATATTCTGCTTGTGTTTTTAAAAATTCATTTTGAGTAGTGTTGAATGTATTTTTATCTGTGGTTATTCCTTTAGAAACGCCTTCAACAAATGCTTGTATGTCCTCGATTGGTGTTATTACAAGTGATACTATTGTGTTTGGAATATCTTTTAAACTTAAAAGCCACCCTACATTTACTCTTGATGGATACCCAGAAATATATTGTATTTTAGATAAAAACTCTCCTAATTGTACTCTA
>CALXUW010000015.1 GCA_944391795.1 uncultured Clostridia bacterium | reverse complement strand
CTGTATACATTTGAAGATTTTTGGTCTTGAAGTATTATTCTACTTACATATTTATCTAATTTTAAGTCAAATTCATCTGTTTTTATTAATCCCATATTGATATTTGCAATACTTCTATCATTTATTGTTATTACATCTGTAACTCCATATATTGTTTCTTTTCCATTTATAGTCATTCTTTTAGCGATTGCTTTAGAATTTCTACTATCATCAATTCCTGCTTGTTTGTATGATGTTAATTTATATAACTTATTATCATATTCAAATACTACTAGATATTGGCCTTTTGGTATGTTTGTTAAAGTATATGCTCCATCTCCATTTGTAACTGCTGTTATATTGTTTCCATCTTTGTTAGTTACAATGTTATTATTTGTTATATTTACTAAATTTACTTTTATTCCTGCAAGTCCACTTTCATTTCTTAATTCTCCATCTGAGTTTAAGTCTTGCCAAACTCTTCCTGATATTCTATAGGTTGTCTCTTCTGGATTATTTGGATCATCAGGATTTCCTGGATCATCTGGATTTGTAGTTTTTTCTACATAATGAACTACTTCGTTTGATTCTATCATTTCTGCAAGGTCCACATCTAATTGTGCTTTATTTCTTATTTCATATGTTTGTGTTTGATTTTCCATATAGTTTATTACAGTATTAATAGTTATTGTTCTTGTTTCACTAGAATTTATCATTCCTGTAACGGTTACTTTATTTTCGTTTATTTCTATTTTATAATCATTTCCCTCTTCTATATTTTCTTCATTTTCTTCGTTGTTTTCAAGTGTTATATCATCTAACATTACACTATTTATTGTTAAGCTAGAAGGTATTTCATCATAGAATATAAAGCTTGAGTCTAAAATATTATTGTTAGTTATTGAAATTTTATAATTAATTTCATCTCCTGCTTTCATATAACCATTTTCATTATTTGCACTCATTGAAATTGTATAATTTTTCATACTATATATTAATCTGCTATTTGGATCAGCTCTATAAATATTTTCTCCATTTTTTAATGTTGCAGAAACTATTAAATCTCTGTTTACTTCTCCATTATCTCCTATTAATATTGTTATACTAACAATTACTGTTTGATTTGCAGGTATTTCGTCTATTATTACATTTTTAGTTGTATCTATTGCTTCACCTACGTCTTCTTCTATTCCGCTTCTTATTAACCTTTGTGAAGTAATTACATCAATATCATCTATATCCCATTCTAATTCTACATTCTTTTGAGCAACATTTGTATTATTTTCTATTCTAGCAATATATTCTACTGTTTCTCCCATCAATAATACTGTTTCTTCACTCACTTTTAAATTTAAACTAATACTAAGTTCTCCAGGTGCTATAATAGTACTTATCTCATTTGTATCTTTACTATTTTCATCATAAATAATAGTAACTACATTTGCTATTGTTTCTTCATTTGCTAAATCTTTATTTACTTGCACCTTATAGGAAATAGTTTTTGTTTCTCCTGGTTTTATTTCTTCTATTACTTGTTCTACTTGATTTAAAGTTTCATCATCTACGTATGTAGTGTTATTTGGTACATTTCCTCTTACCACTACATTTGTTGCTTCTTTAGTTCCACTATTTACTATATCTACTTTATATTCTATTACTTCTCCTGCTTTTACTTTTTCTTCTTTAGATATTTCTTTTCCTCCTACATATGCTTTTAAGTTTCCTTCTAATATTGGTCCTTGTCCTGTTGTTAAATTTAGATATGTAGATTTTATCTCGTTACTTACTTGTGTATCAGAATTTGTATAATATACCGTATATCCTAAAATACCTTGCATGTTATATTCTAAGTTTTCTGGTATTGATACTTTGTATGAAAATTCAAGAGATTCATCTTTTTCCATTTCATTTATTATTATTAGATATTTGTTTATATTTGTTAGACTTTGCGCATCTTTTGTCCAACCATTTGAGGCTTCATCAATATTCTCAGTTGCACTTTTATTTTCTGTATAATAAATTTCTACTTCTTTTCCTACTGTTTCGATGTTACCTACAAGAGTAGCATTTAAGTTGTTTAAATATTTTGTATCTTCTATTTTAACTTCTCCATTTGTTGGTATGTCTCCTAATATTTTAACATCATTTATTTTACTTCCATTATTGTTTATTATTTGTGATTTTATTGTTAATTCTTTACTTTCTGCTCTTCTTTCTAATTCTACATCTTGTGTTTTTTCTTCTCCTACTGTTTCTACTCCATATTCTTCTACAGAATTTACTGTAATTATTTCTCTTGGTGATACTACATTTATTTCTTCTTGGCTGTTTTGTATTACATTATTTTGAGTTGTAACTTCCATTGAAATATTTCTTGTTCTATTTGTTACTTTTTTATTTAAATTTAGGTCTGCTTTTATTGTAATTATAGCTCCTTCTAATGCTTCTTCTTTGTATTTTGTTTGTTTTCCTGAAAGTTCTACAAATATATCATTTCCTTTTGAATATGCATTTGATATTTTTAGTTCATCTTCATATAATAAGTTAATTTCTTTTACATTTATTTCTTCAATTTCTTCTGGAAATGTTATTTTTACTATTGGGTTTTCATATAATTCCATTGTTTGATTACTTGCTTTTAATATTGCTCTTATTTCTACATCTTTGTTTAATGAAGTTGTAGATAAGTTTTTTTGATTTACTTCAATTTGTGAAGCATATGATGTATCTAGTAATTTCATTTGTAAATTTGCATTTGAATTATTTGCTTTAATTGTCGTTTCTAAATTTTCAAAAGTTTTTAGTTCTTCTTTTGTATATGTTGTTTCTGGTTTTATTGCTTTTTCATTTGTTAAAGTTAATGTTCCTTCTTCTTTTGGTTTAGTTGTTGTTATTTTTATTTTGTCTAGTGTATTTTCTGGATATGTAATTACTATATTTCCTTGTTCATTTTCTTTGGTATCTTTGGTTATTTCTAAAGTTTCATTATTATCAAGATTTGGAATTTCTATTTTTATTTTTCCTTCTTCTCCTAATATCCTTAAGAAATCTTCTTTATTTATTGAAGTTGATTTTATTATTATATTTCTTGCTTCATTTTCTATTTTTTCTTCATTTTCTGATTTTGTATATACTTCTTTTTCGTTTGTTATAGTTAATTCGTTTACATCTTGCATGTTAGATACTTCTATATTATATTCTTCCATATATGGTGTTTCTTTTTGGGTTCCTTGGTACATGTATCCTTTGTATATCTCTTTTGTTATTCTAGCTTCTATTGATACACTTTCTCCTTGTGGTTTTAGTTCTATTGCTCTTTTGTCTTCTTTTGTTATTTCTTCTTTGTTTTCTACTTTTTCAAATACTTTTGTATTTAATTCTATATTTTCGGTTTCTTTTACTTCTATTTCGTTATATCCAAAAATTACTTGATATTTTTCAGTTTGATTTCCAAAGTTAGTTAATGCTAAATCTTTTGATATATTTATTTCTAGGGTTCCTTTTTTGGCATCATAATTATAGGTAGCACTATCTAATTTAACCCCATTTAATATTACTATTGCAATTTCAGGGATTTGGTTTTGTATTGTTGGTGCAACTACCTCTATTTTTTCATTTTCTTTTATTTGATTTTCTTGGTTTAAGCTTACATTAATTTCTTGCTCTAATAGTTTTTGACCATTTTCTAGTTCAAAATATTTTTTTATTTTTTGATCTAGTATTACTTCTAGTTCTTGATTTTGACTAGTTTCTTCGTATTCTTGGCCATTTTCTTCTTGTGCTGCTTTTACTCCTTTTATGCCAACTATAAGCACGTCTAATATTGTAAGCACACTTACTAATGCTATTATTATTAAGTTTCTAATTGCAATTTTTTTCATGGTAACCTCCGAAATAAAAATATTTTCCTATAATATATTAATATAATATTAACTTTTTAAAGTTTAATTTTCAACATCAATATTTTCCATATTATAGATTTCGACATAAGTTCATTTAGGGAAGGTCTATTAAGAGGTTTTGTTCTTTTTTTATTAATTTTTTATTACATTTTTGTTACATATTGTGTTTAAATTGGCTATAAGCTTAGGGAGAGTTGATTTTTTATAAAATTTATGATAAAATATATACAAATCTTTTAATAGGAGGGCTCCAAAATGCCAGACATGGAGAAAACACTAATGACATTAATTTTGGAGAAGACCAAAGTGAATGAATCTTTTTTCGTTGGTTGCTATGATTTGGAAACAAATCCTAGCCACAACATTGTTTTGGAGCGGCTGTTAATAGCCATTAACTTAGTCGCCCAAAATAAGATTCATACTTTAAGTGGATCTACAAAGATTAATTTGGTCGAAAGTGCAGGCGGGTTAAAAGTCTATTCAGACTTTACAGCATTTGACACAATTGCTATATTGTCTGAAGTAGCGCTGAAAACTCAAAAGAGGGAATTCAGTTGGATTGCTGTTAAAATATAGCATACCACCCATAGCACATCCCCACCAAAAAAGAGACTGGTTTTATATCAGTCTCTTTTCTTATTTATTATTCTTTATTATTTCCTAAAGCTTTTTTCTTTATTAGTATTACTCCTACTCCTAAGATTACAAGTAAAGCTACTCCTATTGCAACTGGTATTATGAAGTTATAGTTTGAACCTGTAGCAGGTGTAATTATTACTGTTTCTGCCATGTCGTCATCTGATTCTGTTTTTCCTGTTCCTGGTATATAGTTACCTGGTGTTGATGTAAGGTCAGAGCCTCCTGTTTTTTCTATTTCGATTATTTCTGTTTCATTGTCTAGTTCTATTTCATCTGAGTTTGTAAGTATTTTTGATACATTTAATGTAATTTGTTCAGAATCATTTGGTTTTAATTTTACATTTTCTAGTGCATTTGTTTCTAGTATTATTTTTTGCTCTATTGTTGATGATGGGTTATTATATACTTGTTCATCTATTCTATCATCATTTTTTATGTCATCTAATGTCTTAGTTTGCCAAATGCTATTATTTGCTGCATCAAATGCCCATTCATTATCTAGATAATCTATTATTGATTTTGGTGTTATTGTAACTACTTCTCCACCTTGAATTCCGTAGTTGTAGAAGTCTTGAGATAGGTAATCTAATTCACTATTATTGGTTACTACAATTCTATATGTAAGTTCTACTCTTGCTCCTTGGATTAATTCGTTGTCCATTTCTAGTCTTACAAATCCGTTTTTTGGAATTGTGGTTTCAGATGGTCCCATGTATATTAAGTCTCCTTTTTCTCCTGTTATATTTCCGTTCTCATCTATTGAAATATCTGTTATTACTTGTCCATTTGCAAGTGTTACTTTCATTGTATTAATTCTTTTTAAGATTCCTATTTCTTGTCTTGGTCTTTCTACAATTCCTAAGTCTATACTGTTTATTCTGTATACATATTTGTCACCTGTTGATGCTGTTGTTGTTGTATCATATTCTACTCCTATTCCTAAGGTTGGAGTTGTAGAATTCATTTTGTTTATTGTTTCTTGTTTATTTGAATTTGTTATTTCGCTATCTATATTTTGTCTTATTGTGTAATCATCTAATGCATCTGATGTTCTTCTTTCTGCTCCGTTTTGCCATTCTATTCCTTCATATTGTGTTTTAAATTCATCTTTGTACCATTCTTTATTGTTTGTTTTAGCTTCCCATACATTTTTATCTACTATTGTTGATTTATAGTTTTGTACTTTGTATGTTTCATCTCCCCAAGTATATGTAAGTTGATAATCTCCTGGTATGAAGTCAGATATTAAGAAGTCTCCATTTGCATCTGTTGAAGCTGTATATACTTTTCCGCTTCCTGTATTTTCTGTAAATGTTACTTGTACTCCTGGTATTCCAGTTTCTCCTTCTTCATATGCTCCGCTTCCACCGTCTTACTTCTCCTGTAACTAGTTCTTCTCTAGTTGAGTCTAAGAATACTTTTCCTGTAAGTTCTCTTGCGTCTGCTACTTCTAGTTTTAGTGCTGGGCTTAAGTCTGTGTCATCTTCAAATGTTGTTCTGTCTTCTGGTGAAGCATTTCCTGGTGCTGAGTCTATGTCTATTCCGGCATATATGTTTCCATCTTTGTCGAATATAGAGTATGAATTAATTTCTGCAACATTATCTAAGTTTTCTCCATCATTTAGGATATTTAGTACTGCTTCTCTATTCAATTCAAATTGTACATATACTTTTGCTTCTTTACCTGCTTCTATTCTTAAGTCATGATGTAATACAGTTTTTGTGTAGTTTGAATTATATGAAGCTCCTGGGTCTATGTCATTTATTTCATCTATTACATTTCCTTTTTCATCTAAGGCTGTTCCTGCGTTTACTAGTGTATATCTGCTATCATAGTAGTCTACTATGCTATTTACTGTAGCTGTTAGATTAGATGATTGATTTTCTAGTAATATTGCATATGTTATATATACTTTTAGTTCTTTGCTTTTATCATTTTCATTTATGTATTCATAATCTGCTTTATAAATTGGTCTTGTATATTGCATGTTCATATATTTATCTGCAAATTTCACACCTACATTAAATCCGTCTCCATATTCTCCTTCATTTAGATATCTTTGTGCATATTGGTATGTATGTTCATATCCATTTATGGTTAATCTAACATTTTCAATGTCTTTCTTTAGAGCTATGTCTGGTTGTTCTCTTTCATATAATCCTAAGTTAATGTATTTAATTTCTTCTTGTCCATATTGATAATGATCTTTTATTACATAACCAGTTTCATTTGTATTTGCAGTTATTAGATATTGACCGTTATTTATTAATGTTGCTCTATGTGCACTCTTATCTATATTATATGATAACTCATATTTTTCATTACCTGAAGCATCTCTTGTTATTCCAGTATTTGATGTTTTTCCTTCAACTACACTAAAGTTTTGGTTAAATTCATTTCTTCCATTAGTGCTTTCTGCTGCTTTTGAACCATTGTCTTTATCAATATGTGGTACTACATTTGTGTATGTTAAACCATCATATTCAAATTCTATGTAGTAGTCTCCTAGTTTGTCTATTAATACATCTGTAAATTGATATGCTCCTCCATTTGAAGTTACTGTTTCTTTTATTGTAGAACCTGATTTATCTTTTAGTCTTACTGTTATTCCATCTAGTAATATGTCGTTTATGTCATATTCATTGTCTTTAAATAAGTCGTTTCTTATTGATTCTTTTCCATATATCATGTCTGTCCATACATATCCTGATAGTTTTACATATATTTGCTTGTTTCCTATTTTTAGTGTGGCTGTTTTGTCAACTACTACTGTTCCTTCTTGTCCGTCTTTTATTATTTCATACCCATAGTTTGGATTTTTTGTTTCATATGCTATATATGTTCCAACTACTAGATTTTTTATAAGTATTTCTCCATTTTCGTCTGTTACAAATTCTGTTGCATCTTCTCTATTATCTACATATGTAATTGTTCCATTTGAAGCTTGTTTTACATATTTTCCTGTTGTTTTTTGCTCTATTATAAATCCTACTCCTGGAAGTTTTATTTCTTCGTTATTGGCATTTACTTTTATTACTTTTAAGTTTCCTAAAATTGAAATATTATAGTCAAAATCTACGTTTCCTTCTCCTTTACCTTTGCTTGTTTCTATCATGATTAAGTTTTGGTTTGAGCCATCTGCTGCTTCTAAGAAACATATATTTACAGCTTTTGTATCAATTTCTTGAGTTGCTGATATTTGTGTGATTTTAGATACTCCTTTGTTTGCAGGTATTGAAATATAAAAGTCTTTTCCTGATTTGATGTTACCTACATTAAACCAAGTTTCATTTTTTCCATTAAAGCTACTAAATAATATTCCACTAATTGATTTTCCATTTTGGTCTTTTACTGTTACATTTTTTATTTTTCCTGAGAATGACCAGTTAAATGGACCTACTCTCATATATTGTGTTCCGTCTTTTTCGTATGATACTACTTTAATTTTATCTTTATTTGTATTATCTTTAATTTCAGTGCTTTGTGTTTTATTAGAATTTCCTAAACTGTTTGCAGGGTCTTGACTTCCTATTACATTAAATTTTCTTAATCCTGCATGTTGTCTTCCTACAAATTTCATCCAGGTAGGCATATAACGCCATATTCCTTGTGCTACTGGTCCTTCTTCTTTTACACTTCCATTATCTTTAGTTAGTATATTTAACATTTCTACATTGGCTGGACTTTTAACTTGTTTTCCTGTGTGGTCAGTTGATGTGTCTCCTTCAATTCTTACTTGTGATACTACTTTAAAATAGTTAAATTGAAAGTTAGATAATGCTTGACCTTTTTCAACACAATATATGTTTTTACTATTTATATATGTATTATATGATACCCCAAAATCATCTCTTCCTACTGGATAGTCATCAAATAAACTTGCATTTGATATTGTATTTATTCCCAATATCGTAATTAGTCCAATTATTAAACTTAATCCTAATCTTTTTAAATTTTTCATTATTTTCCCCTCCTTCCTTTTATATATTTTTTCCTTTTTTATTTTTTCTTAATTTTATTACTACAAATGTTACAGCAGCTAATATTAATATTGTTCCTATTGTTAGAGCTATATATATTCCTCCACCTGTTCTAATACTTAAGATTATATCTGCTGAACCCAAGTCGTTTTCTCCTCCGTGCTTTGTTAGCTGGAGTTGAATTGCTATCTTCTAGTCCTAGTTCATTGTATGCTTCTGCTATTTCTGCTCTGTTATTTATTCTTCCTAAGTTGTCTTCTGTCATTGCTTTTGTTAGAGTTAATGTTAATGTTTTTGTCTCTCCTGCTGCTATTTTTTCGTTTGCTAGTGTAGCATTGTATAGTGTATCTCCTTGCATATACCAGTCTGTATTCATTTGTGAACTAAAGTCTAGTCCTTGAGGTATGTAATCTGCTACTTTTCTTACATATCCTTCTACCTCTCCTACATTTGTTATGTCTATTTTGTATTCTATTACTACATTTGCTCCATTTAACTGTTTTGCATCTATTTCTGCTTTTGCAAGTGTTTCGTTGTTATATTCTTTTACTGTTGTTCCTTGATTTGTTTGTATTATTATTTTACTTACATATTTATCTAGCTTTAAGTCAAAGTTTTGTAATTTTATTAAACCAATACTTATGTTAGATACATTATTGTCTTGTACTTCTATAATATCTGTTGATGCAACTTCTTTAGTTTCATTTTCTATTGTTATTTGATTTTTCATTGCATCTGAGTTTACACTTTCTGATACTCCTTGTGCTTGGTATTTGGTTAATCCATATACTGAAGTATCATAATCAAATATTACTATATATTTTCCATTTGCTATTTTGTCTAATACATAGACTCCATTTTCGTTTGTTACTGCCTCTATTATATTTCCATTTTTATCTTTTACTAGATTATTAGTTCCTGCATTTAATAATCTTACTTTTACATTACTTATAGCTGTTTCTCCATTGTCTTTTTGTCCATTTGCGTTTTCGTCAAACCATGCAAGACCTGTTATGCTTCTTTGTCCTTCGGCTACGTCTCCTCCATTTTCTCCTTCGTTTCCATTGTCTTCTCCGTCTTGTCCACCGTCTCCTGTGCCTGGTACATCTTGAGTGTCTGGTTCTATCATGTGTGTAATTTCTGGGGTTGTAGCTATTGTTTCTCCTAAAACTTGTGCATATGCAACATTTGTAATTGGTTCTACTTCATCTCTTGCTTCAGAGTAATTTACAACTGTTTCGATTTTTATAGTACTTGTAGAATTTGCTTGAACTGTAAGGTATATTTCTAAGTTGTTTCCCTCTCCTTTTTCTAGTTCTTGTCCATCTACTGTTACTTTGTTTATTGTTAACGCATCTGGTATGTCATCTTTTATAACTAGCCCAACTGTTTTAGAATTGCTTTTATTTTCTACATTTATTGTGTATTCTAGTACATCTCCTGATTTTATGTAAGAATCTTTGCTATTATCTATCATATTTAATGCTATTTCAAAGTGATTTATTTGGTCTTCCCATTTGTTTGATCTATATTCTTTGTTTGAATTATCTTTTACTTTTACTGAAAAATCTATTTTATCTACACCATCTTGAGGTTTGTTTATTGTTATTTCATAGCTAAGTACTTTTACTTCTCCTGGTTCGATTGAACCTATATCTACTTCTTGACTGTATTCTAATTCTTCAGTTTCTATTGTATTTTCTTTTTCTATTATTAAATCATCTACTGTTACATCTTTTTTCTCAGAGGATTCATTCGTTGGTTCTCCTGGTCTTACTATGTCATCATCTGAAACGTCTATATGTTCTAATCCTGTTATTAATGATAATCCATCTACTTGCATGTTTTCTTTGATATTTGTTTCAACTTTTACGTTTTCTTGTCTAGTAGCTGATGTATTTTCTATTATTGCGAAATATTGTACATTTCCTAAAGTATAAAGGTCTATGTTTCTATCTGTAATTCTTTTTACACTGACTCTTAAGTTTCCAGCTTCTACAGTATTTTTTGTTTCGTTTGATTCTTTTTTTACATCTTGATATTCTAATTGCGCTTTATTTGTTATTTGTGTTCCTGATTGAAGGTCTTGGTTTACTCTTACTTCATATTCTTTTACAATTACTTTTCCTACTTTTAGGCTTTCTATTGTTTCTTCGAAGCTTGTATTTTCTAGTTCTTTATAATATGAAGATCCTGTATATTCGTAGTTTGGCTCTGCTTCTACCATTTTTGTACCTTCTGGAACTTGAGATTTAACAGTTAGGTTATTTATGTCTTCTGTTCCAGTGTTTGATATTTCCATTTTGTATTTTATAACTTCTCCAGTTTTTACTGTTTGCTCTTCTTCATTTCCTCCTACTGTTGGTATTAATTTTATGTCAGCTATTGGTCCTGTTCCTGTTTGTAGCTCTATACTTGTTGATGTTAGACTGTTATTTACTCTAGTTACACTGTTTGAATAGTTTATTTCATAAACTGTTTTTGCCATTTGGTTATATTCTAGATTTGCTGGAATTTGCATTTTGTATGTTCCTTGCACACTTGATTGTGCTTCCATTTGGTCTATGATGATTAGGAATTTTTTTGCATTTTCTACTTCTCCAAAATTTTCATTCCATCCATTTTCAGTGTTGTTTATATCATTTGTTGCATTTTCATTTTCTGTGTAATAAATTTTTGCGTTTTCTATACCTTGAAGTGTTATTCCTTCTAATAGAGTTATTCCCATATTGTTTACACTACTATTTGTTGGGAATGTTCCTAGAATTTTTGCATTTGTAATTGGTTCTTGATTATTGTTTATTATTTCTATTTGTGATTGTACTTCTCTTGCATTAGAACCTCTATTTAACATTACTTGTTTTGTTTGTTCTTGTCCTATTGTTTCTACATCTAGGTCTTTTATGCTATTTATTGTTGTTACATCTGTTGGTGCAACTATTTTTATTGTTTGGTTTATAGTTCCTATGTCTTGTCCATCTTGATATGTAGCAGCATTTTCATTTTGGTATGTCATATTTATTGTTTCATCTTTTGATACAGATTTTCTGTTTATTTGTAAAGTAGCATTTATTACTATGTTTGCTCCTTCTACCGCTTTTTCTTTGTATGATGTTTGTTCTCCTTCTAATAGTATTTTTATTGAATTTCCTTCAACATAGTAAGAAGCTATTTTTAACTCATCTTCATAAATTAAATTTACACTATTTATTGTAATATTTTCTACTTGTTCTGGTAAATTAATTGTTATTTCTGGGTTTTTATATAAATCATATTGTTCGTCATTTGAAATTAATGTTACTTTCATTTCTATATCATTTGCAACTATTGTTGATAATGTGTTTTTGTTTAATTCTAATTTTGCCTCTGTTTTTGTTTCTTGTAAATTTATATTAGAGGTTGTTTCTTTAATAGTTCCTTTAGTTAAATTTGGATTTTGAATATTATAATTGGCTGTTATTTTTGTTAATATTTCAGTTGCATTTTGAATAGTTCTTCTATTTTGGGCTGCTTTTATTACTTTTGTATGGTTAATTACTAAATTTCCTTGTTCTACAGGTGCTGTTGTTCTTATTTTTATTGCTTTTGGTTCTTTTCCTTCATAGTTAATTACTAGATTTCCATTTGCATCTGGATTAGTTCCATTTGTTATTATTCCTATTTGTTCGTCATTTTCGTTGTAGATTGTAAGTACTCCATTTTCTCCAAATAGTTTGTCAAATTGTTCTTTACTTATGATTGTTTGGTTATAAAATACATTTGCTGATAATTCTTGTTCGTTTATTATATATTTGCTTTCTTCTTCATTTATTTCTATATCATCTATGGCTTTTGCAAGGTTTATTTGTAAATTTGTTGTAGAGTTGTATGTTCTATCTATATTTGAATATAATTTTCCTTTATAGATTGAACTTTCTTGGCTGATTGATTCTATTTCTATTATAGAGTCTTTTTCTTCATTATTTAATGTAAAGTTATTTAATGAAGTAAGTTGTTTTTCGTTATATAGTGTTACTTGTTCCTCAGCTGATAACTCTATATTTTCTACATTTGCATCTTTTGGGTAAATACATGTTAATATTATGTTTTCATTTCCTTGCTCTTTCCACATTATATTTTGATCATTTGATGGTTCATTTTTTAATGTGAATGTTACTTTATCATCTTCATATTTGTAATCATATGAATTCATGTTGTTTAGGTTTCTAGCATGTATTATTTCTGGAGATTGTTCGTTTATTTTTGGTATATTTATTCTAGATACAATTTCTTTTATTGGATAGTTGTTTTCTTTTAAGCCCATATCCCAAGATAGTTGTATTACCCTTTTTTCTTCTCCATCTATTTTCATTATTTTGTTCGTTATTACTTCTAGATTGTTTAATACATTTTCTTCTTGGTTGTTTTCACTAAGTGCTAATGTTATTTGTCTTGAGCTTTGTATTGTTATGTCTTTTTCAGTACTATCTCTATATATACCATTTATAGTTAAGTTGCTGTTTGCTTCTAAGTTGTTTAATGGTATCATTTCTTTTCTTACTGGCTCAATTTTTACTTTTACTTGGGATGTTTCACCCGCATTTATTTGGTTTAGGGTTATTTTATTATCCTCGATTTTATTTATATATTCATTGCTATTTTCTGGAGATTCTTTTAGAATAAAATTGCTATTTTCAAGCAATACTTCTCCATTAAAATATCCTTCTTTTTTTACGCTGATTTTTAAATACATAAATAAGTCTGAATAATCATTTACTTCTTTCTTAAGTGTTTTTGTTTCATTATCTTCAGTATCTTTAAAATATGCGTCAAATTCTACGTTTTGGTGATTTGTTGCAATATTATCATTATTTTGAGCATAGGCAATTAGACTTGAACCTACAAATAAAAAATTTGTTAAAGTTAAAGTCATTAATAATAATATTACGGTTACTATTTTTATTTTTTTATTTTTCATGTTAAAACAGCCTCCTTATTTTTTTATTTCCTAATATATATTATATCTCAATTTTCCACTTATTTCAAGCTTTTTAGCGTGATTTTTGTTTTTTAATATTTGTAATATTTTTGTAATTTTGTAATATTTTTCTTGTTCTTACGGATTTACACTTTTTGGTTTTTTTTAGCATATAATATTACATATAATTTTATAATATTTAATATATTTATTTAAGAGGTGATTTTTGTGAGTGGTTTAAATTTTGATGAAAATTCAATTAATAAGTTAAAGGATATGATGAATAAGGGTGAGTTAAATGATGTAATTTCTAAAATTCCACCTGAGATGATTCAAAATTTTTCATCGATGATGAATTCTTCTAATTCTAATGATAAAAGACCTAATAGTCCTAATAATTTTAATAATCTTAATAATTCTAATGTTTCTAACGCTTCTAATATGTCTTCACAAAATGGTTCTTTTGATTTAGGAAATATAGACATGAATACTATTTTAAAGATGAAATCAGTTATGGATGGATTAAATAGTTCCAATGACCCAAGTTCTAATCTTTTACAATCTTTAAAACCTTATTTAAGAGAAGAAAGAAAAGAAAAAGTTGACAAATATGCAAACATTTTAAATGTTGCTAAGATTGCTAACCTTCTAAATAATAATAATAATAATAATAACAGGGAGAATAATAATGGTTAATTTTCCATTTTTCAGATTGCCTTATAATAATTATTATAGATATTATAATCCTTATATTGCTAGAAATAATGCTTCTAATAACAATTACAGTAATAATAGTAACAATGTTAATGATAATAATTATGATAAATCTAAAAGTAATGTAGATAATGTAAAAATTGAAGAAACCGTAAGTTTAGAACCTCAATTTAGAGGCAAACTTGAAAAAAATGAAAAATCATCTAGGTATAAAAGTTTTGGCCCTATTAGTTTTAAAAATCCTTTCTCAGACTTAGACTTTGACCCAGAAGAGCCTGTCTTGCAAATTTTAGGGCTTAATTTATACCTAGATGATATTATTATTATTGGTTTATTATTTTTCTTGTATGAAGAAGGTGTAAAAGATGATATGTTATTTTTGTCTTTAATTTTGTTACTTTTAAGTTAAGGTTTTATAATTATTCTATTATTATTTTATCATTTACAATACTTATATATGATTGTTTATGAAGTGGTTCTTCATCACGGTCTATTTCTTTTACTATGTTTGCTATTCTTATTTGTACAGTATCAACTAGTCCTGCTGCAATTATAGCTTGTTTGTTTCCTTTTGCTCCTGCATGTGCTAGACCTCTTAGTGCTCCGAAGTACTATTATATTATCTGAGGCAATTACTTCTGCTCCTGAATTTACGTCACCTATTATTACTAAACTTCCTTCTGATTCTAGCTTTTGTCCTGAACGCAAAGAACCTCTATGAAATGTTGTTTCTGAAACTGCTATGTTTTTTTCAAATGTTTTTTTTATGCTGTATAGCCCTAAGCTTTTAGGCATGTCGAAGTCTATTTCGACATCTAAAACATTTTTTATTAGATTTTGTATTTCATCTATTTCTTTATTTTTTAGAATTTTACCTGTTACTTTTATTGGTGTTTTTTCATTTTTGTACAATTTTCTTAATTCTGATAATTTTCTTTTTAAGTTTTCTACTATTTCTCTTTGCTCTGCATCATCACTTAGTTTTATTATAATTTCATCTTTTCTTAAATTAATACTTACACAATTTTTCATTTTTACATCCTTCCTTTATTATTGCATTATTTCTACATATGGTGTTGCACTCATATCTTCTGTAACATCTTGTGTGTTCATTCCAAAGTATTCTTCCATTATGTCTCTTACTACTTCTGCTGTGTAATTTCCATGTCTTCCGTTTTCAACCATAACTACTATTGCTATTTCTGGATTTTCAAATGGTGCAAATCCGACGAACCATGCATGTACTTGGTCATTTGGTGCTTCTGCTGAACCGGTTTTTCCTCCTACGCTTACATCAAAGTCTTTAAATCTTACATAGGCTGTTCCTGTTGTATCACTTGTTACTGATTTCATTCCTTGTAATACTGCATCTAAATATTCTTGATTTATTTGTATATCTTCACTACTTGTTTCTTCTTCTAATCCTAGTTTTTTATTTACAAAATTATTTATTTCGTCTTTAGAAACTTCTGATCCGTCTGCATTTCTGATTGTTTTTACAATGCTTACATCTATTTTTTTGC
Source organism: uncultured Clostridia bacterium (assembly GCA_944391795.1). Taxonomy (GTDB): domain Bacteria; phylum Bacillota; class Clostridia; order TANB77; family CAG-508; genus CAG-269. The sequence goes on along the minus strand of CALXUW010000015.1, from coordinate 7,334 downwards.
CTCCATTTACTAGCATACTTATATATTTTGCCATTTGAAGAGGGCTAAATTCATTGTCTCCTTGACCTATTGCAGCATTTAAAGTGTTTCCTGGATTCCAATTTGGGTCATCTGGGTGTAATTTTTGTTTGTTTTCTCTATTTGCAAGTACTCCTGCAGTTTCACTTTGTAATTCTACTCCTGTTTTTGTTCCTAGTCCAAAATATTTAGCAAACTTAGCTAATTCATCTATTCCCATTCTATCTGCTGTTTCATAGAAGAAATAGTTACATGATTTTTCTATTGCTTCAGATACATTTACTAAACCATGTCCTCTATGATAATCTGTGTAATACCAACAGTTCATTGATATTCCATATTTTCTATATACACCTGTATCGTTTATTTTTTCAGTTGTCGTGATTACTCCTGATTCTAATCCTGCAATTGCTGTTATCATTTTAAAGGTTGATCCTGGAGAATATGAGTTTTGTATTGCTTTGTTTACTAATGGTTTTGCTTCATTATTGGTATAATTGTTCCAATTTGAGGTACTTATTCCTCCTACAAAGTCTGCTGGGTTATAGTTTGGGTAACTTGCCATTGCTAGAATATCTCCTGTGTTTACATCCATTACAACACAAGCTCCTGCTTTTGCATCATATGCTGTCCCGAAACCTCCACTTGCTATTTTTTGTATGTTTGCTTCTAATGCGTTTTCTGTTATTCTTTGTAAGTTTGCATCTAATGTAAGTACTATATCTGATCCTGCAACTGCTTCTTTTGATATATATTCTGCTGTTGTTGTTCCATCTACTGCCATATCAATTTGTTTTGTTCCGTTTTTCCCTTTTAAGTATTCTTCAAATACATATTCTATACCTGTTCTTCCTATAATATCATTCATTCCATATGTATCTTTTCTTTGTTCATATTCTTCACTTCTTATTAAGTCTGCATATCCTAGTATATGTGATGCAAGTGTTCCTTCATTGTATTGTCTTATTGGTTTTACTACAATATTTATTCCTGCAAATTTGTCAGAACTTTCACTAAATTCTGCAACTGCTTCTCTTGATATTTCGTCTGAAATTGTTACTGCTCTTGTGCTACTATACCCTTTTTGTGATATTAAGTATCTAATTGTTATAATTTTTCTTATTTCTTGAACATTTGTATTTTCAATTTCGTACTTATCTTTAAATTTGTTAAATGCTTGTTCTGCTGTAATATTTGGGTCTAAATCATTATTTTCTTTCCATTTACTTAAAGTATCTCCTGAAATTGTAAATTCATATGGTTCTATTTTTATTGGGAATGTATCTTCATATTCACATCCGTATTTTTCTAGTACTTGGACCATATTTAAAATTGAAGTGTTTAATACATCATTTTCTACTTTAGTTTTATACATTTCTAAAGAAAATTGCATTTGTGAAGACACTAAACTTGCTCCTGTTCTATCTAAGATTGAACCTCTTGCTGCTTCTAAAGTACTTTCTCTTGTAAGTCTTGTGTTTGATTCTTCTCTATATTCTTCCCCATGTATAATTTGAAGGTCAAATAATTTAGCAATAAGTATAATTCCTATTATATATACTAGTACTGTTAATACATTAAATCTTAAATTTATATTTGATTTTTTATTACTTCGATTTGCCAAATTTTCACCTTCTTTTCTTGTTATTTTTTATTTTAAAAATATCTTGTTAATATTTTATTTCCTTTATATTCGTTTTCTATGTAATAACCTGCCTTTTGCATTAATTGGTAAATTATAATTGTTAAAATAAGGTTGTATATTGTTTCTATAGAAAGTATTTTTATAAAATTTAATATTTCTACATTGATATTTAAAAATATGTAGTTTAAAAGATAATTTAAACTTTCTGCAACTATAGTTGCAACTAGTACCATTAGCATTATTGTCATTCTGCTGTCTTTTGAAAAGTTTTTGTCAAATACTGCTGCTAAAAACCCAATTAGTCCCAAAGAAGCTGCGTTAATTCCAACGTTTCTACCAATTACTAAGTCTAAAAATAGTCCTACTATAACTCCATATGCTGTCCCCATTGTTCTGTTTGTAAAAAGTCCTATAAATAATACTAATATTATAAATAAATTTGGCATTATGCTAGCTATATTAAACCAACTAAAGAAATTTGCTTGTAATATATATATTAGATAAATGGTTAATATTAATCCTACATTTATTAGTACTTTTTTCAAGAATTTTACCTCCTTTTATTTATTTGTTATAACTAGGACTGTATCTAATTTGTCAAAGTCTACTGCTGTTTCTACTAATGCGTATCTATCTACTAGATTTTGTGTATTTGTTACTTGTTTTACTGTTCCTATATGTATCCCTTTTGGGTATATTCCTCCAAGTCCTGAAGTTTCTATGCTGTCACCTTGTACTATATTTACATCTGTTGGTATATACATTGCTTTTAGAGTAGATGTTTCATCTAAAGTTCCTTTACATACTATACTATCTTTTGTTCTACTCATTGAAGCACTAACAGAACTTGCTGTATCTATGATTGTTTGGACTTTTGCTGTATCATTTGTTACTGAGACTACATGTCCAACTAAGCCTTGGTCTGCAATTACAGTCATATTTTCTTCTACCCCATCATCTGTTCCTATGTTTATTACTATGGTTTTAGAATAATTGCTAATATCTTTATTTATTACATAACCTGGTATTGTTTTATATTCACCATATTTTTCAGTTAAATTCAAATATTCTTTTAATGTTTCATTTTGGGTTTTTATGTTTTCTAGTTCTCTTAAAGATTGTTCTAATTCACTATTTTTTTGTTTTAATTCTTCATTTTCTTGCTTTAAATTATTAATGTCAGTAAAAAATGTATTATTACCACTTAATTTATTTTTTAAGTAGGTAAGACCATTTTGAATTGGCATTACTAAGTTACTTGCAACATTCTCAAAAAATGATGAATTTTTTTCACCATTTGAGAATATTACAATTAATATTAAAATAATTATAGTTACAATAACTCCTATTATTCCACCTTTTTTATTTCTATACATTTTCTACTCCTATTTTTTTATTATCTTCTTTTTCTTGCATTTATTAAAACTGTTTTTAGCCTTTCTAAATCTTCTAATGTTTTTCCTGTTCCTCTTACTACACAATCAAGTGGGTCTTCTGCTATATATACAGGCATTGATGTTTCTATGCTAATTAATTTATCTAGATTTTTAATTAGTGCGCCTCCACCTGCTAAAACTATTCCTTTTTCCATTATATCAGATGCTAATTCAGGTGGTGTTTTTTCTAATGTTACTTTTACTATGTCTACAATTTTTCTAATTGATTCTTGTATTGCTTCTTGAATTTGCACTGATGATACTTGAATATTTCTTGGTAAGCCATTGCTTAGGTCTCTTCCTCTAACTTCTACAAAGCTTTCTGTCATTAGTGGCATTGCACAACCTATTTCCATTTTTATTTGTTCTGCTGTTGTTTCGCCTATTGCTAAGTTCATTTCTTTTTTTATGTAGTTTACTATGTCACTATCTAGCTCGTCTCCTGCTACACGTAAAGAATGGCTTACTACTATTCCTCCTAAAGAAATTACTGCAACTTCTGTTGTTCCTCCACCTATATCTACTATTATACTTCCACTTGGCTCTCCAACATCTAATGATGCTCCTATTGCTGCTGCCATTGGTTCTTCTATTAAGTATACTTCTTTTGCTCCTGCTTGTAAAACAGATTCTTCTACTGCTCTTTCTTCTACTTCTGTTATTCCTGATGGTACACCTACTACTACTCTTGGTTTTCCTACATTATATCTTCTTGCTACTTTTCCAATTATATTTTTTAGCATTAACTGGGTTGCTGTAAAGTCTGCAATTACTCCATCTTTTAGTGGTCTTACAGCTTTTATTTGTTCTGGTGTTCTTCCGAAGCATATCTTTTGCTTCATTTCCTGTTGCTAATATGTTTCCTGTTTTTCTATCTATTGCAACAACTGAAGGCTCTTTTAATACTATGCCTTTTCCTTTTAATGTTACTAAAATATTTGCTGTTCCTAAGTCTATTCCTATGTCTTTTGATCCAAATGTAAAAAATTTCATTTTTCATGTTCCTTTCTAAGTTATTTTTTAATTCCTATTCTTTTGTTTTTGAAACTAATTTCGAAAAGATACTTACATATTTACCATTTCCAATTACTAAGTGGTCTAATAATTCAACCTCTACTAATTCTGCGGCTCCATATAATCTATCAGTAAATAATATATCTCCTTTACTAGGAGTTGGATCTCCTGATGGATGATTGTGTGCTAATATAATTCTAGGTGCCTTCATTTTTAATACTTCTGATAAAATTTCTTTTATTGTCACATTTGCAAAATCTGCTCCCCCTAACGCAATATCTTTTATTTTTAATATTTCATTTTTGTTATTTAAAATTACTATTTTTGCTATTTCTTTTTTTTCAAATCTTAATTCTTCGATTAATAGTTTTGCCATGTCATCTGGTGTTTTTATTCTTATTTTTTTATAATTAATTGGTTTTGCCATTCTTATTGATATTTCTGCTACTGCTTTTAGTTGTATGGCTTTTACCTTTCCTATTCCTTTTATTTCCATTAATTCTTCTAGGCTTGAATTTCTTAAAAAATTTAGTCCTTCTGTTTTTGTATCATTTAAGTTTAGAATTTTTTGTGCTAGTTCTACTGATGTTTGTTCTTTTGTTCCTGTTTTTATAATTATTGCTAATAGTTCAGCATTTGATAGTGCCTTTTCTCCATATAATTCTAATTTTTCATATGGTCTTTCTAGTTCTGGCAATTCTTTTATTTTTATTGTCAAATTTAATCTTGTCCTTTCTTGTTAAAAATTGCCCCTTTTATATTTTTTTGTAAATAAATATTGCAAGTACCATTCCTATTATACTTGATACACTTATTTTAAACATTAATGCAAATGTAATTTTTAAAACTCCTAAATCTAATACTATTGGATTTTCTAGCCCAAAGCTTTGTCCATATGATAACCACCATAACCAATCTACTTTTGAAGCTAGTTCACCTAGTAATCCTCCGAAGTACTAGTCCTGATAAAATAAATATTAATAGTATCCATATATTTTTTTCTTTAGTTGCCATTTTTAATACCTCCATTTATTATTTTGTCTTAGGGAATATCCAATTTTATCCATGGAAACATTATATATTGATTTAACATTTTTTTCAAGTAATTATTAATTTTTTTTCTACTTTTTATTGCCAAAAATTGTGTCTTTAAATATAATATTATTAGTAGTATAATATAATTAGTAGTTTATAATTTTAAGGAGGATTTATTCTTTATGAAAATTGAAAAAATCACAGAAAATAAAATACGTGTTATAGTTACAATTAAAGATTTAAATAACTCTAATACTTCCATAAGTAATTTAATAGAAAAACCTTTTGATACTCGGTAGTTTGTTTTTAGATATTTTAAAAAAAGCTGAAAAAGAAGTTGATTTTTATACTGAAGGGTATAAATTATTAATTGAAGCTTTTTCTACTTCTGAGGATATTCTTGTTTTTACAATAACAAAATATCAGCCGAAGAATGTTACTACTTCTATTAATAATCCAAAAAAGAAAATTACTGTTAAAAAGAAGTATTCTAAAAAAGCTAATTTGAATAGAATTTATAGTTTTAATGATCTTGATACTTTTTGTAATTTTTGTAGTTACATTAAAAATGTGTCTAAATTTGATATAAAAAAATTATCTAATAATATTTCTTTATATTTTTATAATGATACATATTACTTATTTATTAAAAATATTAATAAAAATTACGAATTCTTACATAATTTTTATTTGGCAATTTTAGAATTTGCTACGCCTTGTTCATTTTCAAACAATTTCGAGAATAAGTTAGTTGAACATGGTAAAATTATTATGAAAAAGAATGCTATAAATATGGGAATAAAATATTTTTCTGCTTAATTTTAATAAAAACAATCCACATTTTGATACTAAAATGTGGATTGTTTTTATTAATATACATAGTTTTGTGGATTATATGCAACTCCATTTACTCTTACTTCTAAGTGTAAATGTGGCCCTGTTGAGTTTCCTGTTGAGCCTACTGCTGCTATTTTTTGTCCTTGTGATACTTTAGTTCCTGCTGATACATATAGTTTATCACAATGTGCATAATATGTTTGAACTCCGTTTCCATGTGATATTACAATCATATTACCATATGATCCTTTATATCCTGAAAATGTAACAGTTCCAGAAGCTGCAGCTGAAATTCCAGTTCCTCTTGGCGCTGATATGTCAAGTCCTGTATGGCTTGAGCTTCTTATGCTACTTCTTGCACCAAATCTTGAAGTTATTGTTCCTGAAATTGGCCTTATTAATGAAATTCCTAAACTTGCTTTTCCTGATGAAGTTGTTGTTTTTGTATTTACTGTACCTGTTGAGGCATATTTAGTGGATGTACTCTTCTTGTTTGTAGTAACTATCTGTGGTTTTACCGGTTCTACATATAGTTTGGCAACTGCATCCTCTACACTTACTAAATCATTCATTTGAGTTTCATATTTTTCTACTATTGCTATTTTATCTATATTTGAGCTTTCTTTTTCTTTTAACTTATTTACAACATCTTGAGCTTCTTCAAAATTTGCTACATACATTTTTTCTTCTTGATTATCTAGTATAGCATAATATCTATAATATATAATACCTTGGTCTTTTACTTTGTTAAATATTTCATCATCATTTGTTACTATATCTTTTTTCAATAAACATAATTTATACTCTGGTAGATTATCTACTTGAACAAATGCTACATTGCTATTTGTTCCATCTCCCTTTTCTATGTAATCATTTATTTTATGTTGCAGCTTAGCTTTATTTTCTGTATATCCTACTTGCTCTCCATTTATAAATACGCTATATGTTGGTTTATATAAAAAAGCAATTGCTCCAAGTATTAAAAATGAGGCTATAATAAAAAGCACTATAAATTTAATCCCTCTTCTTGTATGAACCATCACTTTTTTGAACATTTTTTTATCAAACTCCTTTGTATCTTTTTTTATTTTATCTTTACTTTATTGTAATAATATTGTAACATTTGTGTTTTTGCAAAGATGGTGCATGTCTAATTTCCGTAACTTTCTTTGATTTTTTTTGGTTTATCTTTGTTTTTTTTATCTTATCTTCTTTTTTCAATTAGGGACAATTTGGGACGTTTCCCAATTGGACATTTTGACCACTCTGGGACACTTCTCCCTTTTTGGAAAACATCGCTAAGCTCCTAGATACTGTGGGATTAAGGGGCAGGGGGGATAATATTATAA
>CALXUW010000014.1 GCA_944391795.1 uncultured Clostridia bacterium | reverse complement strand
CTAAAGCAGGATTTTAAAAGAGGGGATTTCCCCCTCCAAATGCCTTTGCCAAAATCCTACATATTTTTTTGCCAAAAAACTACAAAAACTCTTGACATTTACAACTTGAACACTTCTGTATTTATATATATCTATTAATAGTTCTTTTAAGTTATAATTTTGATGTCAAAATTCTCCGTCCCCGTTGACACCAGTTGACAACGTTGACACCGCTCACAACTTACATAATTTCTTCAAAACGATATTTTTGTTTTACGTCTGGGTATTTTTCGTGGTCAACTTCTGATAAAAACATCTCTAATGGCCTTGCATAAATTCCATCTTTATGGTTTGTATTTCCTTTATTATCCATACAATAATATATGACTAACTCTTCTCCTGTTTCGCTATGTTTAGCTGTTGTGATAACTAATGCTCTAGATCCTTTAAAATGTCTATATATAGTATAAGGTTTTACTTCTCTCATTATAATATTACCTCCTTTTTTATTTATATATTATCATAGGAGATTTTTGTTTGCAATGGTTGCTTTAAACTTTAACATAAATTTTATATTTTTATTAATACTTTGTTTAAAACCTTCTCATTGCAATATGCTTGCACATTATGTAAATATATGGTATAATAATTATAAGTATATCTTATTTAGTCTCGTGTCAGTTTTAACATCATTGTTTTTTCAACAAAATTAATTTTGGAGACAAAAGAACATTGATAAGTTAATATGTATGCAGATTAAGTTAGGTATCTTGGAGCTGTTTGCTCAAAATGAATTTTTTATGGAGGTACCAAAAAATGCGCAAGAATAAGAACATCGAATTGTTGGCAGAGGAATTGTCCCGAATCATTGATCGGCCCCTTACGCCCGATCACATTCACCCGGTAAGCAAAGGGCGTTTTTATTACACCCAGGCCCCTCTTCGTGGAGCGCCTATGCTTATGAACCATTACCGTGGCTCGTTTTTCGTGGACATCCATCCGGATGATTTCACGGAAATTGAGTCTGGTGCAGTCTCTGCCCACGAGTATATCTATTCTGCCAACTGGCTTATAGGTTACTATTGGGCTGGAGGAAGTATGATCTGTGGTAGCTATTACCAGCCGTTCGATATTATCGGACGTAACGAAGAAGTCAAGAGATATTTCAGAATCCTGTCTTGCCGTCGTGCCCGCTTTGCATCGGGCTATGTGCCTAGTGAAGAGCGTTGCAACGCTTGCCCTATTGTTAATTGCCCCTTCAGCAAGTACCAAGAGGGCAACTGGGAAAATGAATTGAAGGAAGATGATCCTCGAATGGATTTCTTCAATGCGCTTCGTCGCCGCTTTGAAAAGGAATTCCCTGGGTACACCTTCAAGGGATTTTACTCCCATGGAAAGGAAGACAATGTTATAATCCTTTCCCCAGATTGGCATTACGTTAAGGAGGCCCCGTTCTCCTTCGCAGTGTACGCTTCGGAAGACCTGATTCAGGCTCTCTTGATGCGCACGGTAAATCCTAAGAATTGGGACCAGTATGTACAGGGTTTCAGTTTTCAACTCCATAAGACATTTATCAAAAATGATAAATATGTCGAAGCAACGTTAGAAAACATCCATTCCATTTTTGAAGGAATGGATTATGCTAAGTAAAAGGCTCTGAAGACAGCCAAAATTTAATCTCAGCTATTAACAGGAGGGTTCCTAAAATAGGAACCCTAGAAGCAAAAAATCCAGCTCTATAAGAGTTGGATTTTTTGCTTTAAAAATTTTGTTGTAGTTTTTGATAATGAGTTAATTTTTAGTATTTTTTAACATTATATAAAAAAACTTACAAAACTTAATTAGTTTGTAAGCTTTTATAAATTGGAGCCGTTGTCGTAGTTATTCACAACTTTTTTCTTAAGCATTGATATAAATATCAATCAATTTATTAAAGTATATTATACTTTTAATAAATTACCATACTTTTTGCTTAAATAATATAATTTTAATAAAATTCATTTTTTCTTTTGATATATATTATTATATAAATAATAATATATATCAATGTTACGGGTAAGATTGGTATTATCGAAAAAGAAATTCCCCACCAAAACCAAGCACTACGCATACCTTCTAAACCATATATCCTTGAATGTTCAAATAATCCTCCTCCTGTATTAGAACCAAATAAAAATGCAGAAATTCCTATCATAAAATAAATAATCCAGCATAAAACTGAGACATAAAAAAATATCTTTCTCCAATTTTTTTTTATAATAGTTTTATTTTGAATATTATAATCATCGTTTTTACATTTTTCTTCTTTATATATGATTTTTATCTTTTTGTTATCTTTCAATTCTTTAGTTGAAAAATAATATATTTGATAACTAACCCATAATATAACTATAATAACTTTAGGACTACAACAAAAATCTATATACTTCACCATAATATCCCCTAAAAATTGTTCTATTACAGCAAAACCATATATAGTTTCACCTACTTCATTTCCACAATATGCACCGTTAATGCTAACTGTATAACCCAATATAGGATAAAGTATAAGACCTAATAGTACATATATATATGGAATTAATGATACATAATATAAATATTTTTTTAATATAATTTTATTTTTTTTATTCATAACAAATTCCTTATTTTAAAATATACATTCTTTTTCTGGATTCATTGTCGTAGTTATCTACAACTTTTTCTCTCTTAACAATTGATATAAAATCAATCAATTTATTAAAGTATATCATATTTTCTATAGATTTCAATAAAGTCTTCAAAGAAAACTAATCTTAATATACTGACTTTTTTATTCTTATAATATTAATCCATCTAACTATATCCTTAAAAAAAATATGTATTATATATTTGAATTTTTTGTAATTTTTTTGTTTTTATATTTTTAAGTGATATTTTTTATAATCCTAATATTGTCCTTTAGTTATAATTTTTAGATTATAAAGGCAAATAAAATTAATATTTATTTTTTCTAAATCTACTACAACTTAATTAATCTATAGCATATATCTATTTTTATATGAATACTTTTAAAAATGTATAAAATCTTTCAACAGTTCTCTTGTTTCTTTATGTTCATCTAAATAGGTAATTACTGCGTCTATACCTTGTTCAGACATTATCGTTAAAATTTTATCATATTCTCGCAATCCTTTAATTTCCGTTTTTTCATATACTTCGATAATTTCATTACAAGATGAATCAACTTGCTTTATTTCATCTAATTCACTTATATTGTTTTCTAATGTTTTTACTTTTTCAAAGTCTTCTATACTATTTATATCTAATGTTATAACAAATGAATTTGGCAAGACTTCAATCAAATCATTAGTAATAATATTTTCGCCCAATTTATTTTTCATATCTTCAAATCTATCATTTTTTGAAATAAGTTCAACATTCTTAACATATTCCATATTTTCCAATTTTTTCTTAATATTGTTGATATTATCGACTGAGTGTTCTACATAGACTTGTAAAGCTGCTCTTTTTTCAAATATTTTTATTGCTTCTGATTCACCACTTTCTTGTTGACTTCTAATAACTTTTGCAAAAATAGCTATCAAAACTATTACTAATAATAATGCTAATAAAATGAGTATATTTTTTTTCTCCATTTTTTTCATATATTTTACCTCTTTTTTATTTATTATACCGTTTCAAATGCAGAATGTCAAATATTATATTTTCACAAAATATTTACATTGTTAAACAAATATAATACAATTTTATTTCTTTCTGCTTGTTCAAATTCCATTATTTTAGACATTGTAAACATTACAAGTTTATACTTTGCAAAATTTATTAGAGTAGTTCTATATTATTCATTAACTTCTTTCATCATAGTATCAAATTTCTCATACATTTCTGTTTTATTATATAAAATATTAGCCCAATCACTTGTAGTTAAGGAATTTCCTAATCTCAATTTATCTTTAGTATCCAAATCTTTAATTATATTTATTACATTCTCAACTTTATTTTCTTTCATAACTTTTTAACTCCTTATTTTAATTCATAATTATTTTTCTTTTCACTCTTATTTTCTAGTTCTT
>CALXUW010000013.1 GCA_944391795.1 uncultured Clostridia bacterium | reverse complement strand
TTGACATTTTTTTTCTCCTCATATTTTTTTATCATCTTATCTTACAAACTTTGTAAATAACATTTATTTTTTCTTAATTTTATATTATTTTTTTATTTAGCTTTTTTACTTAATATAGTTCATGGTTTACTTTTAAAAAAAGCTTTTTTAATTAAACTTTTAGATATTAGATACTTTTATATAAAAAAATTCTATTTTTTTATTGTTATAAATGATATTTAAAGATTTTTAATAATTTGATATTTTCTAATCAAATTATTAAAATTTTATATCTCCTAATAAATTAATTTGATATATTAATAGACTAAGAATCGTCTTACTTTTTAATGTTTATTTAACGTTTTTAATAATTATTAAAATTTTATACCTTCTTATATCTTAAGTTAAAAAAACAAAAAAAATAAAAAATTAAATTAATATAAACTTTTTATTTATCAAACTATATAGTTACTACTTTTCCTTTTATATCTTCATATACTTCTTTTTCTAAATATTTTTTATTTATCTCCATATTTTGCCTTATTTTTGTTGCACTGATTGAAAATTTTTTTCTTTTTCTATCTACTTGTACATCTTGTATTTTAAATTCTTCTGCTACATATTTTCCATATGGTTCACTACTATAAAAATGAGTTACAGGTATGTTTTTTATTATATTTTTTAAATAGTCTGTTTGAATTTTTACACTTTCTTTATCTAAACCATACTTACTAGGAGGATTTTTTGCGTACAATATTTCTACTTCTGGATAGATGTCTTTTATCCATTTTGCTCTTTCTTCTAATGTGTTTTTTATTAATTTTGTTTCATATACTACTACATAAAATTTATCCATTTCTTTTATTCCTTTTTCGATTAGATATTGATGTCCTTTATGTAGTGGTGCAAATTTTCCTATTGTAAAACCTACTTTCATTTTTTATTCTTTTTCTCCTTTATTTCGTATAATATATTTATAATTACTTTTAAAACTTAAAATTAGAACTAATTTATTTTTTCTTTTTGGAAATTTTTTAGTTTTATTTATTCTATCTAAAAAAACATTAAATATAGAAACATTCTTTTATTCTTTTTTAAAAAACGTGAAATATAGAAACATTCTTTTATTCTTTTTTTAAAAACGTGAAATATAGAAACGTTCTTTTATTCTTTTTTTTAAAAAACGTGAAATATAGAAACATTCTTTTATTCTTTTTTAAAAAAGTGAAATATAAAAAAATTGTTTTATTCATTCCATTTAAAAGTATTTACCATATTTTTAAATGCTTGGTCACTTTCTTCTGTATCAGAAGTATAGGTCGTTTCGTGTATTAACACATATTTATAATCACCTATTATATACGCTTGGGTTGTAACAATGTTTTCTTCATTTTCTTTAATTACAAATGTATATACAATATATCCATTATCTGTTTTTGATCCGTTAGCGTTTAGAGTTATATTATCATCTTTTCCTATTTGCATTGAAAGCTCTCTAATTATTGCATTTTTAAATTTTTCATGTTCTGATTCTTTATATTTGTTTACTCCTTCATTAATTGAGATATTGTTTGGGGTAGGTTGATTTTCTTCTCCTTCTTTTACATAGAAGAATTTTGTATTTGTAGAGTGTAGTTTACTTTCTACCCAATTACTAGGCAGTTCATAAGAACCAAAGTCTTTGTTATATGTATTTTTGGAAGTTTTCTCTTTATTAATTCGTATTTTTTGAAGTTGTAATTCTTGATTTTCTAAAAAATGCATTGTAAATATATGACCTAAAATCATTACTATAACTGCAATTATACTCAACATTATTATTAATGTTTTAGTTTTCATTTTTTTATATCCCCTTTCATATATTCTTTTTAAAAAATGATTACCTCCACTTTTCTCCATTAATATATTTTGTTAGAGCCATTATAAACGCATCTTTAGTTAAATCTATTCTCGTAATTATATCATGTGTTAGAAGCTGTATTCCTCCTTTATGATTGTGTCTTTCTTTATCTTCTCCTAAAACAGTGTCCATAGCTTCACTTAAGTTCGAGTCTAAAACCTTTTTAACTAAATTATCTGGGACTGGAAATGATGGACTTGTTCCATAACTTTCAAATTTTTCATTATCTTCAATTACTGCTATATTTGTTATCATCCATCTACCAAATAAATCATTTATTCCACTTTCAATTCCTAAAAATAGGTCTGCTTTAATATTGTTTTCTTTTGCATATTTTTTTAAATTTCTTACTCTATTTTTAGCTCCTATATAAATTTCTTTATTTAAAGGTTGATCTGGAACTTGGGATTCTACTGGTATTCCTTCTATTTCTACACTTTTAAAATAATATTCTAAAGCTTTTTTAGCTCCTTCAATTTTTCCTTGATTTTTTGTGGCTATTAATACTTTCATTATTATTTTCCCTTCAATTTTAATTTTTTCTATTTTGTATTATTCTACTTAGTGCATTTAAATTTTTTTATTCTGCTTTTTCTTCTTCACTTTCTAGTCTTTCTCTTCTATCTACTAATATTTCATCTTCATACTTCCAATATTGAAATCCGTTTACATGTTTACTTCTTCCATGATATTTTGAAATTAATATTTCTCTTGTTAAGTTTGATAAACTATATATCTTTCCTTTATACTCTACTTTTCTATTATCATAAACTTTACATACTATTTTTTCATCTCTCGTAAATGTTAGTTCTTGACCTATGTCTATTTTTAACATTTCAAATGTAGTTATCGGAGCCTGTGGTAATCTATCGTTATAGTCTTCTATTATTTCTTTTCCTTTTTCATCTATTGCTACATCTCTATATTCTAAACTTACTTCTTTTCCTCCTATTGCTTGTAGCAGTGCCATTGCATCTTCTGGTTCAAATTTAAAAAACTCTCTATTGGTTCTTACTCTAAATTTTGATAATCCTCTATGTAAAAATTTTTCTTTTTGCTCATAATCTTCTACTTCTATTGCATAATGAAGTTTAAATGGTAAAGGAACTCCTGTTGTGTCTAATTTTTGTAGTCTTTCTTTTATATTTTTCGTTTTCCCTATTTTAATTAGACCTGGCATGGCTTCATTTGTTAGTATATAAATTATTCCTGTTGTTTCTGACATTTTTTGCCTCCTTTTAAGAATTTATTGATTTTTATATTGTTCTATTTTATTATAAATTTCATTCCAATTATTTACTCTTTCTATTTTTTTAGCATCTATATTTTCGTTCATTTTTGTTGTCATTAAGATTGATTTTATTCCATTATTGGTTAATTCTAAACAAGTTTCATAACTATCTTCAATACATAAATCTATTTTATTTTCTTTGCAAAATGTTAATTTATCGCTAATTTGCAAATTTAAACTATCATATGGAATGTCATTATCTTTTAAACTTTTTTTAGTAATTCCTTCTGTGTCACAATCATTAATATTCATTAATCTTGCTGTAATAAAATGTATTGAATCTCCTTCTTCTTTTAATTTTTGAATTACTTTGTTGGCAAATGGGAGCATTGTACATTCTTCTAATACATTTTTATAATATTTATTAAAAAAATCAAATTTAGTTTCTTTATCCCAACCATATATAGCCATTAGATAATATCTATTTTTTATTAATCCCAAAGTATTTCTTTTTATGATTTTTCCTGATTTTTCTTCTTCAAATTTGTCTGCATATTTTAACATTGATTTTACTGTTAAAAATGTTGTATCATCTATATCTATTCCTATTTTCATTTTTAACCTCCAATTTTTAGTTTAATTTATTTCTATACCATTTTGCAAATTCTTGCATAGAATCTATTGATTGGTATTTTATTCTATTTGCTCTTTCTTCATCTGTCATTTGTGCAAATGTTTTGCTATATCCATATGGCTTAAATATATACCATAAGTCTGACCATTTTTTATCTGTATCATTTCCTAGTATTTCTTTTGATAATTTTCCTTCATGTTTTCCCATAAATTGATGTAGTTCTTCTCCATCGTAATATGATAGACATTCTGTAAATCTACATTTTCTGTTTTCTTTTCCTTCCATTAATTTTAAAATTCCTTTAATTCCTATGGTGTGTAGTGCAAAATTTACAAATTTTAGTTGTTTTTTGGCTGATGCAATTTTTCCTTTGTTGTGTGTTACAAATATTACTTCATTTTTTGGATTTGTATTAATTAAGTTTAATTTGTAGATATTATTTTCTAATATTTCATCTTTTTTTGCTGTATTTTGCATTTTTGACACTCCTCATTCTTTAAATATCTTATAGTTTGTTTTGATAATACTTATTTAAATAGTTTTTTTGGCTAGATTTACTCATATAATTTATCTACATTTATATTTAGCTGTTTTAAGCTGTTTATTAACTTTAGTCATACTTCTTTACATTACATCTTTTGTATTTTCTTCTATGGATAAAGCTAATTTTTTTCTATAGTCTTCTAAATTATTTATTCTATATTTTAATCCTCTATATAATTTTTCTATTCTTTCATCTAACATATCTGTATATTTTTTATATTGATTTAATTTTTCTTTAAACATATCTGGTATGTCTTGAAGAACTGAAAAATCAAATCTTGTAATATCTATATATTTTAATAATTTTGATAAGTCCATATTTGTATTTTTAAAAAACTTACATTTACCATCTCTAAAATTCATCTCTCCTAGTATTTTATCACATTCCATGCATTCTCCTGTATCAAAAATTGGTGTAACTCTCTCCCATTTTAAGTTTTCTACATTTCTAATAATTCCATAATTTTTCATGTGTCTATCAAAATTCATTACAATATAGTCAATTAAAAACATATTTTCAACTTGCTGTCTTGCATTTTTTATATTATGTCTTTCTAATATATTGATATAGTGTTCAAAATCATTAATATTATTGCTTTGCTTTTCAGAGTAAAAAATTTCGTGTGCAGTAATAATCTCTTCGTTCTCATTTATAAAATCTTTACACTTTGAAACAATCTTATTATCTATAACATCAATTTCATAATTACAATAATCAATATTAAGCTTCTTACATATTTGAGAAACAAGCCATTCATTAATAGGCTCTTGTCTACTTGGAGAATATGTTCCTTTAACTAATACTCTATTATCGTTCTCATCAATAATCCATGCTTTTTGCAACATTCCATCTGTAGTATTATTAGGAGAATATAAGTCAATATCTACATCAGATGTTGAACTAAAGGAAATGTCTAAATATCCTTTGTATTCAAACTTATTAGTAAAAAAGTTTATATCTTTCCACTTTAAATTACTTTGATTTTCATCTTTTATCCAATATTGGTCTGATAATGATAATGCATAAGACTTATTTAATAATTCATCTGGAGAATTAATTCCTAATTTATTTAACAAATTTTCTAAATCCTTTCTCCAATTTGGAATTCCTCTTCCTTTAAACCAACTATTTAAAGCTTTTAAATTATTTATTGAATTGTTTTGGGTTGCTTTTTTAAAACTAAGAGGAGCATAATCTATATTATAAATTTCGTAAATTTTTTCTATTGAATTATTATTATTATTTAGTTCTATCAATGCTATTTTTTTATTTTTATTCATAAGAATACATTTCATATTATATATATCTCCTTCTTTTTTCTTCTTGTAAGTTTGCATGCTTCAAATTCTACATTTGATTTATAAATCCATTTTTACAAATTCATTTTAACATCTGCTATATTCTTTGTCAATTATTTATATTTATTTTAAAATAAAAAAATCTTCAAAAGTTATTGAAATAAACAAGTTTAAAGCTTTTTATATTGATGAAATTGGATTAAACGCCCTAAAAAATATAGGAATAAGAAAAGACTCTCGAAAGTACATATATTAATTACTTTCAAGAGTTTAACTCATTTATACCCGACTCTTTTGTTAAGAGACACTTTCTAAAAATCTATCACAGAAAAATTACTTATTTGCGTTCATATTTTTATAATTCAATAACATCTAAATCATTTGGAACATAAATATTCCCTTTAAAATATTGTCTTGCTTCTTCTGTGTATAAGCTTTTTCTGTTTTTTAAGTCATTATCGCTTGCATGATATAATATTATATTTTTAACATTTAAACTGGTTGCTATTTCTGATGCTGTTTTAACCGTTGAATGCATTTTTTCGTATGGTTTAAATATATCCCTCTCTGAATCTAAACACATTGCCTCATGCAATAACCAATCAACATTTTCGGCTTCGTTTCTTAATCTTTCATTAAATGTTTCATCTCCTAAAAATACAAATGTTTTTCCGTTTTCTAATGTTGTCTTAAATCCAAATTGCTTAACTTTTTTTGCATAAACATCTAAAAATTTAACATTATAATTTAATATTTTTAATTCTTCTTGGTCCTCTACAATATGAAAAATAATTCTATTATCAATTAATTGTGTGAATTTTACTGGTAAAACTTCAAACACTATTTTTCTGATAGTACTTTCCAATTCTTTATGCATATATACATTAAGATTTCCGTTATAAGCATCATTTCTAAAAAGTTAGGATTATTAAATATTCTACTTAATTCATTTACAATATCAGAAGTAGTATTTATCCTTGAAATGTTATTTATACAATATATATTTATTAGTTTTATCAATAATGACTTGTCCATATTTCCTTCAGTTATAAGATAATA
>CALXUW010000012.1 GCA_944391795.1 uncultured Clostridia bacterium | reverse complement strand
TTAAGTTAAATTCTATAACTCATCAACTGGAAAGTTCTATACTTTCTTAAAAAATAAAATTTAATTATGTTTTTTGAAATAAAACAGATGAACTATTATACATCTGTTTTATTTTTAATCTAAATCTTATAGTAAAGATTGTAATACAGGTTTGATTTTGTAGAGTTGATTTAAATGTTAATAGATAAATATTTTTTATAAAAAAGCTTTAGGTCTATTTATGGGTATTTGACGAAAAAATACTTATATATCAAGTTTTCAAACAGCTCTACAAAATGAAGATTGAATTCTAACAATAAAGTATATTCTTTAATAAAATCTTAATAAATGCTATATACAAAATTAATAAATATATGCTAATATAATAAAAGAAAAAGAATGGTGGGGAGTGAATTTATGTATAACATATTGGTAGTTGATGATGATAAAGAAATAGTAAATGCAATTGAAATATACTTGAAAAGAGAAGGTTATAATATAATAAAGGCTTATAATGGCATAGAAGCTTTAGAGAAAGTTGCAGATAATGATATACATTTAATAATTTTAGATATAATGATGCCAGAGAAGGACGGAATAGAAACATTAGCGGAAATCAGAAAAACAAAAACAATACCAGTAATTTTATTGTCAGCAAAATCGGAAGATTATGACAAAATATCTGGATTAGATACAGGGGCAGATGATTATATTACGAAACCATTTAATCCATTAGAATTGATTGCAAGGGTAAAATCTAATATAAGAAGATATGTTGATTTTGGAAGTATAGCCAAAAAAAATGATCAAAACATATTAAAAACAGGAGAACTTGAGATAGATGATGAAACGAAGAAAGTAACAGTGGATGGAAAAGATATAAAATTAACTGCAACAGAATATAACATATTAAAGTTTTTATTAAAAAACAAAGGAAAGGTCTTTTCAATTTCTCAAATATATGAAAATGTATGGAATGAAGAAAGTTATGGAGCAGAAAATATAATTGCAGTACATATAAGACATATAAGAGAAAAAATAGAAATAAATCCAAAAGAACCAAAATATTTAAAAGTAATTTGGGGAATTGGATATAAAATAGAAGATATATAAAATCTAAATTGTAAGATGTATAAAAAGGTGAAAATATATGAAATAAAAGATATATGAAATAAAAGATATATGAAATAAAAGATATATGAAATAGAAGATATATCAAATAAAAGTTATATGAAATAAAAAATATACGAAATAAAAAATGTATGAAAAAAAGATATATTAAATAGAAAGGATGTATTAAATGGAAAAATTAAGAGAATCAACAGCTTTAAAATGTTTATGTTATATATTGATACCAATATTTTTTCTGATACTTTTGATAAGTATTATAGGCGTATATATAACATCACAATATGGAAGTACAAATCAAAATATGGCACAAGGTTTTGTAGATTCGGAAGTATTTGGGGAACAATATTTAGATTCTATTATAACAGAAGTAAGATATATAAAGAATAATAGTACAAAAGATTTAGAGACAATTGATTCAGGGTATTTCAAATATAATCAAATTGATGTTGATAATTATGATAAAAAAGTATACTATAAAGCACCTGATTATTATTATAACTCTATATTATATAGTTATATAAGTTATATAATTATTGATGAAGAAACAGGTGATTTATTTACAAATATTAAATCTAAAGACTATAATAGAGACATAGAGAATGCACAAAATCAAAAAATTTTTTGGAATTATGATAAACAGAATATTACAACAACAATAGAGTCTATAAATCAAGACAATGCAAAATATTTAGCAGCAACATATTCATATTATTCAATAGATGATTTATCAAATATGAAAGTATACACATGGCTTTCAGAAGAGGCATTTAATTATTCATACTTTTTTGCAATACAACAAACAATTTACAATATTTTTCAAAAATCACCTAATGCACCCGCATATTTGATTTTCGTAACTTCTATTGCTCTAATCACAATGATAGTATATTTATGTTGGGCAATAGGATATGAAAAAGAAAAAAAACAAATAGAATTAAATCGAATAGATAGACTTTCTTATGAAATCTTATTTATTTTAGTTATGTTTATCGTAGGGTTATTAATGAGCTTAGTAGTGTTGAGTGCGGAATTAAAGGCTAATCAAAAAATAATAATACCTGTAGTATTATTGGAATATTTGGGCAGTTATGTGGCTTTATCAGTATTATTTGTAAGTACTATTAAAAGGATAAAGGCAAAGAAATTTTGGCATACTTTTGCAATATATAGAATATATAATTGGACTAGAAAAACCATAAAATATATTATGGAAAAAATTACAGATAAAAGTAATGTAAATAAAAAGATAATAATATTATATTTATTATTCATAGTAATATCTATTATTTTAGTAGGAGCATTAGGAAGCTTTTTAGGATTTATATTATTAATGGCATTTTGGTTTGGAACTTTATATTTATTAATTCAATATGGCAAAAAATTAACAATTATACAAAATGCATTAAAAGATATATATGAAGGAAAATCAGATGTACACTTAAATGAAGAAGATTTTTCAGGACTATTAAAAAGAATGGCAAAATATATTAATGACATAGCGGGAGGCTTTACAAATGCAATTGAGCAGAGTTTAAAATCAGAAAGATTAAAGACTGAATTAATAACAAATGTATCTCATGATATAAAAACTCCGTTAACATCGATAATAAATTATGTGGACTTATTAAAAAAAGAAGATATTAATGATGCAAAGATAGAACAATATATAGCAATATTAGATAAAAAATCTCAAAGATTAAAAAAATTAATAGAAGATCTTGTAGAAGCTTCTAAAGTTTCATCAGGAAATGTGAAACTTAATGTAGAAAATATTAATTTGAAAGAATTATTAAATCAAGCTATTGGTGAGTTTGAAGATAGATTTCAAAAGAAGAATTTGAAAGTGGATTTAGATATTCCAAAATCAGACATTATAATTGAAGCAGATAATAGATATATGTATAGAATAATAGATAATTTGTTTAGCAATATTTCTAAATATGCAATGGAAAATACTCGTATATATATTAGATTGCAAAAAAATGATAAAAATATAGAATTAGAAATGAAAAACATATCAGCTACAAGATTGAATATATCAGCAGATGAATTGATGCAACGTTTTGTGAGAGGGGATAAATCAAGATATACAGAAGGAAGTGGATTAGGACTATCTATTGCAGAGAGTTTGACTGAAATACAAGGTGGAAGTTTTAAAATTTCAATTGATGGAGATTTGTTTAAGGTTTTATTAAAATGGAATGTTGAATAGATAAAATTGTAGAAAAATATATTACAAAGTTAGAATTGGTATATATGAATAAATTAGGTATCTTGTGATAGAAAACAGAAAATAAAAAAATCCAGTTCTTGTCAAAATCTAATGACTTTGTCAATGATTTTTTGTCAAGCTGGATTTTTTTATTTTGTCCTAAAATAAGATAAAGTAAAATAGTTTTACTATTTTTTTGGAGTATTTAAAACTTTCTGTCTAGCAACATAAAATGCAACAGATTGTTTCATTACAAAATCTTTTGCTTTTTCATTAGTCCAACCATTCATTACTTGATTGAAACCAGCATGAGATTTTATATCTTCCATAATAAGTGAATAAAAAAAGTTTTCTGGAAGAAGATACATTGCAAGTTTTATATTGCAATTTTGTTTGCATTCCCAACACCGAATATTACATTTCATATGTTTAACACTCCCATCTATATTTTATATGAGATATAATACTACATATTTACATAAAATTCAATGTTATTTGAAGAAATTTTTCATTAATTGTTACAATTTATTGTGATATAAATATAATTTGACCCAAATGTTGATATTTAAATATTGAAGGAAGGACAAATTTTGAACAGTGTTATTTAATATAAGAATTTGATTTAAAAAATACTAGTTACATATATTTTATCCATTCATATTATGTAATATGAATGGAGGTGACAGAATGAAAAAAATAATTTTAAAGTTAAATACTACTGTTATTTTATTATTTATAATTTTTTTTTCATTAATAATACCAAAAGCTAGTGCAATAGAACAATCAAGTGGAATTTCTTATCAAGGAATTGATGTAAGCAATTATCAGGGAAATATTGATTATTCAAGAGTCAAAGAAGCGGGAATTGAAATTGTATATATAAAAGCTACAGAAGGTCAAACTATAGTAGATGCATATTTAAATCAAAATTATCAAAATGCAAAAGCAAATGGATTAAAAGTAGGATTCTATCATTTTGTTAGAGCTAAGACAAATGCACAAGCTATTTTAGAGGCAGAACATTTTGTAAATGCAATTTCAGGAATGACACCAGATTGTAGATTGGCAATGGATTTTGAGATATTTGGAAATCTGACTGTGAACCAGGTAAATGATATTTCTATTTCTTTTTTGTGATAGGTTCAAGAACTTACAGGCAAGAGTATGGTAATTTATAGTAATACAAATAGTGCGAGAACAGTTTTTAGTCAAGAACTTGCGAATTCATATCCATTGTGGGTAGCCGAGTATGGAGTTAGTAAACCTCAAAATAATGGAAAATGGAATACGTGGATAGGTTTTCAATATACAGATAGAGGAATTATAAATGGAATTAATGGATATGTTGATAGAGATATTTTTACGGAACAAATTTTGTTATCAGATAATAGTCCAATAGATATAGATGAAAGTAATGAAGGAAACGTTGGAAATGTCGAAAATGATTCTCATACCGGAAATATGACTTATACTGTAAGAAAAGGAGATACTTTGAGTGAAATAGCAAATGAGTATGGAGTGACTATAAATGAAATAGCAGGAATAAATGGAATTATAAATCCTAATTTAATATATGTAGGTCAAGTGTTAAGAATACCAATTCAAAACGATTCAAATACAAATAATATAGAAAGTGGAGGAAATACAATTAATAATGGAAATAATATGAATAATTCTCAAAGTGGAAATATAAGATATATAGTTAAAAGAGGAGATACACTAAGTGTGATTGCATTAAATTATAAAACAACTGTAAATGCAATAGTGACAGCAAATAGTATTAAAAATCCTAATTTAATATATGTAGGTCAAATATTGGAGATTCCTAGAACAACTTCAGTAGTAAATTCATATACAGTATCATATACAATAAGAAACGGAGATACCTTGAGTCAAATAGCATTAAAATATGGAACAAGTGTGAATGCAATAGTAACAGTAAATGGAATAAAGAATCCGAATTTAATTTATGCAGGAGAAATAATAAAAATACCAAAAAATGAAACTAGTAGAACGATACAGATGCAGAGTGTTAGTAAAATTGAGCAATTTGAGATGGAACATGATTGTGGACATTGTATTTATACTGTAGAAAATGGAGATACCTTAAGTCAAATAGCATTAAAGCACAGTGTAACAGTAGAGGAAATTGTAGAATTAAATCAATTACAAAATAAAAATTTAATATATGTTGGTCAGAAATTAAGGATTTAAAATTTTATCTCTTCTATAAGTCGGCATGAATTAAATGTCATGCCGATTTTAATAAATTTGTGTTATAGCTCAGTTTGGTGTGAAAGTAATTCTTTAGAAAGATTGAAATATAAATATTTTTTGTCAAAAAAGCTTTAAATCTTTGTATAGACCTTTGAAAAAATATTTATATATTAATCTTTTGGACTAATCTACAAAAATGAGTTTGAATTGTAATAATTTTGTTGTTAATTTTTTAAAACTAAATTATTGAAAGTGAAAAATAGTTATGATAAAATAGCAAAGTAAGAACAAAAGAAACGGGGGCGACAGATAAGTGAAGCAACTTATTGCTACTATTTGCGTATTATTGATAATATTTGTAGGAATGGTCATATATAAAAAACAAGGAATAAATAATAATAATATAGTAAATGCTGAAGAAGTAGAAAAATTACAAGAATATATTTCTAAAATATATATGTGGAAAGAGGTTACGGATGAGGCATTACCAGTATTTGAAGATATTAGTCAGTTGCCAGATAAATGGGTGTGGGAAGTGATAAAAAATAATTTGGATGAGTATCAAGTAACTAAAGAGCAGATTATGCAAAAAGGAAAGGAAATTTTCGGTGAAGACTTCAACAAAGATTTTCCTGAAGAGGGAACAGATGCTTTATTATATCAAAAAGATACTAATACATATATTGCATCTGAAACAAATTTAGATAATAAAGAAGATTCATTTTTTATAAATAAAATAGATAAAACAGATTCAAGTTATAAAGTTGAGATAGTGGAATACATAGAAGATTATTCAAGTGTACAGAATTTAACAGAAGAAGAACTACAAAAAAACGAAATAGATTTAGATTATACAATATATTTAGAGAATTTAAATGGAGAACAAATTGCACAGCTTAAAAATAATGATGGTGAAACAAAAGTAATAGAAACGGTAAAATCTAATATAGATAGATTTACTAAAAAAATTATAACATTAGAGAATGGTTCAGATGGAAATTTGATTGTTAAAAAAGTAGAGCAAGAATAATACCAACGATAAAATAACACATAAAATATATTCAGGTTTTAGGTATTAAGTAGTTATAATTATAAGACAGGGGTTGAAGAAATAAAAATGGACAGAAACTTACAAAAATTAAAACAGTGTGAAATATGTCCACATAAGTGTAAAGTAAATAGGATAAATGGAGAGATAGGAAGATGTAATTCAGGAAAAAAGGTTAAGATTGCTTTATATTCAACACACAAATTTGAAGAACCTTGTATAAGCGGAAAAAAAGGGTCAGGAACTATCTTTTTTTCTAATTGTAATTTAAATTGTATTTATTGTCAAAATTATGAAATAAGTCAGCTAGGAAAAGGACGAGAGATTGAAATTGAAGAATTAGCAAATATTATGATAAAACAGCAAAATAGAGGTGTTGAAAATATAAATTTAGTCACACCTACGAGTTATGTAGTTCAAATTATAGAAGCAATTAAAATTGCTAAAGATAAAGGATTAAAAATTCCAATAGTATATAATACAAATGGATATGAGAATGTAGAAACTTTAAAATTATTGGATGGATTTATTGATATATATTTACCAGATTTTAAATATTATTATTCAAAACTTGGAGAAAAATATTCAAAAGTAAAAAATTATTTCAATATAACTGTAAATGCAATACAAGAAATGTATAGACAAGTTGGAAAGCCACAAATAAATGATGAAGGCATAATACAAAAAGGAGTAATAATAAGACATTTAGTTTTACCAAATCATATAGAGAATAGTAAAAAAATTTTAAAATGGATAAAAGAGAATATGAATGATAATGTATATGTTAGTATAATGGCTCAATATTTTCCAACTTATAAAGCTAAAGAAAATGATAAATTGAATAGAAAATTAACAAAAGAAGAATATGAAGAAATTATAGATTATGTGTATTCAATAAACCTGAGCAATGGATATATGCAAGATTTAGGTGAGCATGAAGAGGAATATGTACCAAAATGGGATGTTTAGACTAATTATATAATGTAATGTAAAGAAATATAAAATTATAAATAAAAAATATAAAAATAAAGAAATATAAAATAATTAATAAAAAGATATAAGAATAAAAAATATAAAATTATAAATATAAAAAAGTATAAAAAAATAAAAAAAATATGTTATACTATGAGAGAAGATATTTATAGGAGGAAAAATAGATGAGAATAGTAGAACCATGGATTAAAGTTGAAAAAATTGATGGAACAAAAATAATGAAAAGAATCGAAAGAGCTTGTAGAACTTGCTATCGTTCAGAAGGAAAGATAACAGAAGACAGTTATAAAAATTTAATAAAAAATTGTATAACAAGGGGGCATGAATCTGTATTAGAACACGAAAAAGTTACAGTAAGGATTTATAGTGATGTTGGATCATATAAAGATTTAACAAGACATAGATTTGCAAGTTTTTCAGTAGAATCGACTAGATATTGTAGTTATGATAAAGATAAGTATGGAAATGAAATTGCATTTATGAATCCTTCATATATTGAAGATGAAGAAACATATCAAATATGGAGAAAGACGATGCAAGAAATTGAAAATAGCTATATAAAAATGAAAGAATTAGGTGCAACTACAGATATATGTAGAGAAGTTTTACCACATTCAACGGCTGGGGAATATACAATGACGGCTAATATTAGAGAATGGAAACATATTTTAGAATTAAGAACTACAAAACATGTACATCCATCAATTAGACAAGTTTTGATACCACTTTTAAAATATTTTCAAGAAGAAATGCCTGAAATTTTTGGAGATATAGAGTATGACAAAGATTTTAATCCTAAATATTATGCAAAATTATCAATAGAAGATGAAGTATAATAATGGCAAAAATAAGATAAATAATAAAATAGTAAAATAAAATCGTCGATAAAAGAAGAATAATAATTTTAATGAAAATATTCAATAATCAGAAGGAGAGATAGAAAAATGTTAAGTATAATAGTAGCTAAAGCACAAAATAATATAATAGGGAAAGATAATAAGTTATTATGGCATTTGCCAAATGATATGAAAAGATTTAAAGAAATAACGACAGGACATATTGTTATAATGGGAAGAAAAACATTTGAATCAATAGGAAAGGTATTACCAGATAGAAAAAATGTTATATTTAGCCAAAATCCAGATTTTGTGCTAAGTGGTGAAAATGTAAAAGTAGTTCGTTCTATGTTAGAAATTCAAGAATATATAGAAGATGAAAACGAGAATTTTGTAATTGGTGGTGCAATGATATATAATTTATTAATGCCATATGTTAAAAAGCTATATGTTACTGAAATTCATAAGGATTTTGAGGGAGATACTTTCTTTCCAAAAATAAATTTAGATGTATGGCAAGAAATAAGTAGAGAAAAAGGTCCAGATGATGGAGAAAACCACTTCGAATATGACTATGTGATATATAAGAAAAAAGGGATTTAGGGACGGCCCTTAAAATCCCTAAAATTAAGAATTTGGGGACGAACCTTCAAAAATAGCTTAAATTTTATTATAAGTTTTAAGCAAAGTAAATTTATTTAATTGTTAAAATATTGAAAAATTATTATAAAATAAAGTTTTAAAAATAAACAAATTGCTAAAATGAATGGGATTTTTAAAAAATTTGAAAAAATTTCAAGAATTTCTATTCATTTTGGCTTTTTTTGTTATCAAATATAAAGAAATAAATGCGAGACTTTTGATAAAAATAAATACTAAAAGTTTCTGTTTTTTATTTTAAAATATAAATATAGATTTAAAATAATTTGTTCTAAAATTATTGTGGAATAAAAAATATATTTTAAGAAAAAATAAATTAAAAGGGATAAATTAAAAAGAAAAAAATTAAAAATAGAAATTAAAAAAGAAGAAAAGAAGAAAAGAAGAAAATTAAAAAAATAATTTAAAAAAGAAGAAAATTAAAAAAATAATTAAAAAAATAATTAAAAAAACAGACATTAAAAAAGGATAAATTAAAAAGAAAAAATTTAAAAGGAGAAAATCAAGAATGTTTAAACCTTCAGCAATCTATTTTGAAAAAGAGATAGAAAATTATGAATTAGGAAAAGAGTTATTAGAAAAATATAATGATATTCCTAAAAAAATAATAGAAAATCATAATAATATTGAAGAGATGAGAAAAAAATCTAATAAAGAATTTATGGAAATGAAACGAAATTTAATTATCGGTATTAGAAAAACACATAAATTTATTCCAAATCATAAAACTTCAGATTTTTTAGTACCATATACTTCTTCAGGGTGTACAGCTGCTTGTATGTATTGTTATTTAGTATGTAATTATAATAAATGTGCCTACTTACGTTTATTTGTAAATAGAGAAAAGATGTTAGAAAAGATTATTAAAACGAGTGAATCATCAGAAAAAGAATTAACATTTGAAATTGGTAGTAATAGTGATTTGGTATTAGAAAATACAATTACAAATAATTTAGTATGGACAATTGAAAATTTTAAAGATGCGAAGAAGGGATTTTTAACATTACCAACTAAATTTTCTATGGTAGATGATATATTAAATTTGAATCATAAGGGGAAAGTTATTATTAGAATGAGTGTGAATCCAAAAGAGATTATTAATCGTGTTGAGTTTGGAACTTCAAGATTAGAAGAAAGAATTGAAGCAATTAATAAATTAAGTGAAGCAGGATACAAAGTAGGAATATTGATTGCACCTGTTATTATGGTTGAAAATTGGAAAAAACTATATAAAGAGTTAATTATGGAATTAGATAGTAAATTATCTAAAAAGGCAAAGAAACAAGTATTTTTTGAGATTATTTTTATGACATATAGTTTTGTGCATACAAAAATTAATGAAGAGGCTTTTCCAAATGCTATTAAAATTTATGATAAAGAAAAAATGCAAGGAAGAGGAAAAGGAAAGTATATGTATAAAACAAATTTACGAGAAGATGGAAAACATTTTTTTCTAGAAGAAATGCATAAATATTTTAAAGATAATACAATAGAATATATAGTGTAGAAATCCAATTATTATTAAATTGAATTTCAGCATTTTCTAATTTTAATATTATACTTAAATGTTAAATGTTTCTCAAATTTTTAGAGTTGGATAAGTAATTAATTTAAAAAAGGCTTATAATAGAATTTAGTTTAATTAATCTTCATTCAAAATTTGCATTAAAAAAATGCTCAAATTTCTTCTACTTTTTATTTTAATATGATATAATCTCATTATAAAAATTAAGATGTAAAAAACTCTAGAAGAAGGGAGTAAACATATGTCATATATAGAATTTAAGAATGTTTGTAAAGAATATAAAATGGGAGAAATTGTAATAAAAGCGTTAGACAATGCGAATTTCCAAATTGAAAAAGGTGAATTGGTAGTAATTGTTGGACCAAGTGGAGCAGGGAAGACAACAGCATTGAATATTTTGGGGGGAATGGATTATGTAACATCAGGAGATGTGATTGTTGATAATAAAAATATTGCTAAATTGAAGGGTAAAGCTTTGATAAGATATAGAAGAGAAGATATAGGGTTTGTATTTCAGTTTTATAATTTGGTACAAAATTTAACAGCTATAGAAAATGTAGAACTTGCAACACAAATATGTAAAGATTCACTGAATCCAGAAGAAGTTTTAGAAAAAGTTGGTTTAAAAGACAGAATTAAAAATTTTCCATCACAACTTTCAGGAGGAGAGCAACAAAGAGTTGCAATAGCAAGAGCAATTGCTAAGAATCCAAAACTGCTTTTATGTGATGAGCCAACAGGAGCTTTAGATTATAAAACAGGTAAGCAAATTTTGAAATTATTACAAGATACTGCTAGGAAAGAAAATATGACTGTTTTAATAATTACACATAATGCAGCTATTGCACCAATGGCTGATAAAATAATAAGATTTAAAAATGGTACGGCTGAAAATATTGAAATAAATGAACATCCAACACCAGTTGAAGAAATTGAATGGTAATTAATATAAAATAATAGATTCTGGGAGGTGATTTGTTTATGCAGGAAAATAAAAAACATAAGAAAAAGGGAAAAAATATTAAATCTGAAAATGGCGATATGGAAGATATAAAGAGAAAAAATAAAGTTAAAGAAAGAAAAAAAGAGAAAAAAGAAAAAATTCAAGTAGAAAAAAAATCTAAAAAAGTGAAAAAAATAAAGAAAGAAAAAACATTGGGAAAAGAAGAAAAAGTAAAAAAAGTTTCAAAATATAAAGTAAAAAAAGCTTTATTAAAAGATGCTTTCAAAGAAATAAAAGTTACATATAAGAGATTCATTTCAATAATGCTTATGGCATTATTGGGAGTGGGATTTTTTGCAGGACTTAGAGCTACTTCACCTGATATGGTAAATACAATTGATCGATATTTTAAAGATCAAAATGTCTATGATATAGAAGTAATATCTACACTAGGATTAACAGATGATGATATAGTAGCACTTTCTAATATAGAAAACGTTGATACAGTGTATGGAACATATAGTAAAGATGGAATTATAAAATTAGAAGAAAAAGAAATTGTCTCAAAAATAATGTGTATTGACGATGTAAACAAACCGAATTTATTATCAGGCAATATGCCACAAAATGACGATGAATGTGTTGTAGAAAAAGATTTTTTGACTACAACAAATAAGCAAATAGGAGATACAATTGAAATAGAAATAGAAAAAAATGAAATTGCTGGTCAAGAAGAAGAAGCTGAATACTTAAAAAATAAAGTTTTAAAAATCGTTGGAACAGTAGAGAGCCCTTTATATATTTCAAGAGAAAGAGGTACAACAAATCTAGGTTCGGGTCAAATAAATTCATTCATATATGTTACCAAAAATAATGTCAATTCAGAAATATATACAGAAATATATATTAGATTGAAGGATGGTAATAAATACCAAACATCTAGTAATAAATATGAAGAGTATGTAGAAGAAACGAAAGATAAAATAGAAGCTATTAAAGAAGAAAGGCAACAAGCTAGATATAATAGTTTAATTGGAGAAGCTAATAAGAAAATTGAGGAAGCAGAAAATGAATTTAGAGAGCAGAAACAAGAAGGAGAGAGCAAAATACAGGAGGCAGAGTCACAAATACAGAATGCTAAAAATGAAGTGGCACAGGCTGAAAAAGAAATAGCATCTAATGAAAAAACAGCAAAAAATAAGTTTTCTCAAGGAGAAAGTCAAATAAAATCTGCAAAACAAACACTTCAAAATAATGAAAATGAATATAATACAAAGAAAGCACAAGCTGAAGAGCAATTCAATCAGGCAGAAAGTCAAAAAGAGCAACTTCAAATAAGTTTAAATACATTAAATGAAAAACTTACAGAAATAGATACACAGTATAATCAGGTTATTGAAAAATTGAAAGATACAGAATTGAGTGAGCAGGAACAACAAATGTTAGAAACTGCAAAGACAGAATTAGAAAATAATAAAGAGAGACTGATACCTGTAAAAACAGAGCTAGAAACGGGAATTTCAACTATAGATAATCAAATTGCATCAGGTAAAGCAGAACTTACAAATGCTAAAAATCAAATAGATGCAGCTAAAGCTCAAATACAGTCACAAGAAAGTACTTTGAATAGTACAAAAGCTAGTACAAACAGGCAAATCGCAAATGCTAAAGCTCAACTTGAAACATCAAAAGTAGAAATTCAAACAGCAGAAACAGAACTTCAAACGCAAAAAGCAGAATTTAATCAAAAGATTCAAGAAGCGGAAGGAAAAATAATTGATGCAAAAGAAGAAGTATCAAAAATAGAAAATCCAGTATGGTATATATTAGATAGAAATCAAAATTCAGGTTATGCTAGTTACATACAAGATACAGAAAGTATCAATAATTTAAGTTATGTTTTTCCAATTGTATTTTTTGCAATAGCAGCACTTGTTTCATTAACTTCTATGACAAGGATGGTAGAAGAAGAAAGACAAGAAATAGGAACATTAAAAGCATTAGGTTATAATAAATTTCAAATATCATTAAAATATATTATTTATTCTAGTTTTGCTTGTGTAATTGGTGGAATAATAGGAATGAATATAGGATTTCAATTACTTCCAAGAATAATCTGGGATATGTATGAAATGATGTATACAATGCCAAGTATAATAATATCTTTTAACTATGAAAATGCAACTATAGGAATACAATTTATGTATATATGTATAGTTGGAGCAACATTGTATTCTATTTTACGAGAATTAAGGCATACTCCTGCAACTCTTTTAAGACCAAAAGCTCCTAAAATAGGAAAAAGAGTTTTACTTGAAAGAATTACACCAATTTGGAAAAGACTTAATTTTTCTCAAAAAGTAACAATAAGAAATATTTTTAGATATAAGAAAAGATTTTTAATGACCATAATAGGAATATTTGGATGTACTTCACTAATTTTAGCAGGATTTGGACTAAAAGATTCTATTTCTAAAATTTTGCCTTATCAATATGAAAATATATTTAATTATGATATGCAAATTGCGATAAAATCTAGCTTAGATGAAACACAGAGACAAAATCTAATAAATGAACTAAAAAGCAAAGAGGGAGTACAGGAAGTTACAGAGAATTATATGATTTCAGCTAATGTTAATAAAAATGATGCTCAAGAAGATGTTCAAATTATAATACCAAAAGATTCAGAAGAAATGAAAAAGGTAATAAAATTAAATGACGTTAAAACAGAGCAAGAAATTAATTTAGATGAAGCAGGTAAAGATGGTGTAATTATTACTGATAAATTAGCAGAGTTAATAGGGGCAAAAGAAGGTGATACAATTACAATAAAAGATGTAAATGATACAGAAAAAGAAGTAAAAGTATCCAAAATTGCTGAAAATTATATATCACATTATGTTTATATGTCGAAAGATTATTATGAAAATTTATATGGTGTATCATATAATACAAATGTATTGTTATTAAGAGATAATAATTTATCTAAAGAGCAAGAAGAGAAAATTTCAACAGAATTAGTAACAAAAAGTGAAGTTTCAACAGTATCTATAATATCTACAGTAATGACATTATTTGACGATACAATGAATTCTTTGAATTATGTAGTTATTATACTGATTATATCAGCAGGATTATTGGCTTTTGTAGTATTATATAATTTATCAAATGTAAATATAAGTGAGAGAATAAGAGAGCTTGCAACTATAAAAGTTTTAGGATTTTATGATAAAGAAGTATATAAATATGTGTCAAGAGAAACAATGATTTTAACAGCTATAGGAATTGCATTAGGTTTAGTTGGAGGATATTTTTTAAACTTTTATATAATAGGTACTTGCGAAATAGATATGCTTAGATTCGTAAAAATAATTGATCCACTAAGTTATTTATATTCAGTTCTTATTACAGTATTATTTACTATAATAGTTAATATAGTTACATATTTTGCATTAAAAAAGATAGATATGATAGGAAGTTTAAAGAGCGTAGAATAAAGAGTTTGGTTGAAATAAAAACGAAAATAATATACATTTGAATTTTAATAAAAAAGCTTAAAGGATTGATTTTATCATAAAAATTGAATTAGAATTAAAGGAGGGAATTTTATCACATTTTTGATATCTGAAATGTGATGAAAGACATATTATGAGTGGAGAAAAAAGGAAAAATTATTTAAAATGGGAAGAGTATTTTATGGCAATAGCAAAGTTATCAGCAATGAGAAGTAAAGATCCATCAACACAAGTGGGTGCTTGTATTGTAAGCAATGATAATAGAATTTTATCAATAGGATATAATGGAGCACCAAATGGATTTAATGATGATGAATTTCCATGGGCAAGAGATGGTGAAAATTTAGATACAAAATATCCATATGTATGTCATGCTGAGATGAATGCAATATTAAATTACAGAGGGAGTAAGAAAGACTTAGAAAATGCTAAGATATATGTTGACTTATTTCCTTGTAATGAATGTGCTAAAATTATAATTCAATCTGGAATAAAAGAAGTAGTATATTTGTCTGATAAATATGCAGATTCAGAAAATAATATTGCTTCAAGGAGATTGTTTGACAGTTGTAATGTGCAATATCATAAGTTAGAATTAGGAGGAAATAAAAAAATAGAAATAGAACTCTAATTTGAGAAAATCAGATAAGGAAATAATAAAAATTCCTTATCTGATTTTTTAACGTAATTCAACAACAGTAACACCCATTTCACCTTCACCAAATGTTCCCATTCTAAATGATTTAACATGCGAATTCTTTTTTAAAAATTTATGGATACCATCACGAAGCTTACCAGTGCCTTTACCATGAATAATTCTAACAGTATTTAATTTTGCTAAACTAGAATCATCTAAAAATTTATCTATTACAAAGTTAGCTTCTTCAACATTCAATCCAATTACATTTATTTCTGTTTTGGCGTTTTTAGTTTTAGAATTATTTGAAAAATTTACAGAACTATTTTTGCTATTTTTATCTGAACTTACTTTAGATATCGGTCTTAAGATATTAATTGGAAGATTCATTTTTAAATTTCCTATTTGCACCTGTACTTCGTTGGATTTAGAAATATGTGATAATACTGTACCTTCTTTATTTAGTGTTGTGACAAATACAGGAGTGTTGGGTTTAATGCTTTCTTTTGGTATATAAAGATCATTTGTAGATTCTTGTTCTTGATTTATAGAAATAGTTTTAATATTTTTGATTTTTTCATTTAATTCGTTTCTATAATTATTTAATTCTTTTTCCGCATTAGTATGCTTTTTAATATTGTTCATTTCTTTAATGATAGTATTTGCATCTTCTTTAGCTTGAAGTAGAATATTTCGTGCATCTGTTCTGGCATCTTGTAAAATTTTTTTAGCTTTTTCTTCTGAGTTTGAAAAATCATTTTCTAATTTTAATCTTAAATTAGAAACTTTTTTTAATTCTTCATCTATTTGAAGTTTTTCTTTTTCAATAGCTGATTTATTATCATAAATATTTTTTAATAATTCTTCGAAATTGACATCTTTTTTGCTTAGTATTTTTTTTGCATTTTCTATTATTGAAACATTTAGTCCTAATTTTTTACTGATATCAAATGCATTACTTTTTCCAGGGACACCTAGTAAAAGTTTATAAGTAGGACTTAAAGTATCAATATCAAATTCTACAGAAGCATTTTCAAAACCATCTGTTATCAAAGCATATTTTTTTAATTCTTGATAATGGGTTGTTGCTATTGTTAAAACTTTTAGATTTTTTAGGTATTCTAAAATACTAATAGCAAGAGCAGCACCTTCAACTGGATCTGTTCCAGAGCCAAGTTCATCTACTAGTACAAGTGAATTTTCATTTGCTGTTTTTATAATGTTTACAATATTTGTCATATGAGAAGAAAAAGTACTAAGGGAGTCACTAATACTTTGATCATCACCAATATCAGCAAAAATGTTTTCAAAAGCATATATTGAAGAACTACTATCAGCTGGGATATTTAAGCCACTGCATGCCATACAAGTTAATAATCCAACGGTTTTTAAAGTTACAGTTTTTCCTCCAGTATTTGGACCTGTGATAAGTAGTGAAGAAAAATTTTTTCCCAATGTTAAAGAAATTGGAACAGCAGTAGATTGATCTAATAAAGGGTGTTTAGCATTATTTAGAATGATTTGTTTTTCATCATTTATATTAGGTGTAATTCCATTTAAAGTTTTTGAATATTTTGCTTTGGCGAAAACAAAGTCAATATAGCTAATTTTTTCAATGTCATTTTTTAATTCATTTATATATGGATAAAATAATTTAGATAAATCTTGCAATATTTTTTCTATTTCAATAATTTCTTCTGCTTTTAAA
The DNA here is from genome assembly GCA_944391795.1 of uncultured Clostridia bacterium. Classification (GTDB taxonomy): domain Bacteria; phylum Bacillota; class Clostridia; order TANB77; family CAG-508; genus CAG-269. Next base: position 5,448 of record CALXUW010000012.1, on the reverse strand, counting down.
CTAGCAATTTCGTTATTTAATTCAAAAATAGTAATAGGCTCAATAAAAACAGAAGAACCAGAACTTGAAATATCATGAATAAATCCTTTAACTTCATTTTTGTATTCTTCTTTTATAGGTATTACATATCTATCATTACGAATAGTAATAACATTTTCTTGGATATATTTTGAAAATTTAGAAGAATGAATAAAACTATTTAATTTATTTTTTATTTCTTCTGTTAACATTCTTTCTCTTTTTCTGATAGATTTTAAGTTTTTAGATGCATCATCAGAAATAGTATTTTCATCAATAATGCTTTTAAAGATGGTATTACATATAGATGGATTAGAGTAAAGAGTAGAAAATATGTTATTTAAAATTGGTAATGTATCTTTTGATATATATTCTTTATCAAAATATTGCTTTAAATTTTCAGATGTTTTTAATATATTAGCTAAATTTAGTAGAGATTTAGCTGATAATGTTCCATATGATTCTAAAATTTTCATGTTTTCTGTATTATCTGAGATTTTATTTATAGGTGGAGTACCAGATTTATAGAGCAAGGATACGGCTTCTTCTGTTTCTGAAAGTGAATGTTTAACAATTTTTTTATCATCTGAAGGTGTTAAGGATAATGCTAAAGTTTTTCCTAAATCTGTTATACAAAATGTTGATAATATTTTAATTATTTGATTATATTCTAATTTTTCTAGATATATTTTTTTCATAGTTATCTCCTTAAAAGTGTAATATATGGTTGAATTATATATTGTATTTGTGAATAAGTCAATATAAGTGTTTTAGGAGATTAGTGTAATTTTTACAATTAGTTATTATTCAGTATGGCATAAAAGTAATCTGTCTTGAAAGGTTGATATGTAAGTATTTTTGGTCAAAAACAAGCTTTAGATCTACCTATTGATTTTCGAAAAAATACTTATATATCAACTTTTCAGATTACTCTGCAAAATGAAGTCCGACTAGTAACTATTTTTAAGACTTATACAGAATTTGCTCTGATGAGCAACTTGTAAATTTGATATAAATATGCTAGACTTTTTATATGAGTTAATTTAAAAGTTTAATCGTATTTATATAACTTAAGTTTTATTATGTTGTGTATAGATGAGGTGGATAATATGCAGTTAGATAAAAAAGAATTACATCAAATATTTATTGATATAAAAGAAGATAAAACAAAATTTGATTCTTTTTATGAAAAATACAGGAAATTGATATATGGTGTAGTATTTTCTATATTAAAAAATAGAGAAGATAGTGAAGATATGGTTCAAAATATTTTTATGAAAATATTTAATCTACCAGTGGATAAATTACCTAAAGAAAATGAGGCTACATGGTTATATAGTATTACAAAAAATGAAACATTAAATTATCTAAAAAAGCAACGAAAAGACGAAAATATTGATGAAATATATTATATCTCAAGAGAAGATTCTGAAATTTTAGAATTAATTGATATGGAAACATTTAATAATATGATAAAGAATTTAAAAAAAGAAGAGCAAGAAATAATTGCTTTGAAAATTATATCTAATTTATCTTTTAAGGAGATAAGTGATTTGTTGGGAAAATCGGTTAATACAGTTAAATGGAAATATTATTGTTCGTTAAAAACTTTGAAAGGAATGATAGGTAATTTATTTATTGCAGTTGTAAGTTTGGGAATAGTAAAGATAAGAGAAAATAGAAAATATTTTGATGAAGATGTTACGAATAACAAAAATCAAAATTTACAAAATAATGTAGGTGAAACAAATTTAATATCAGAAAATGATGTAATACAAAATGATTCAATGGATGAAAATAGACAAATTAATCAAAAACAAGATTTAATAGAAAATGAGAGTAAATCGCAAAATACAACAGATGGTGAAATAAAAGATTCTCAAAATATTATACAGGAAGATGAAGAAAATCAAGAAGAGAATATATTGTCAGATGATTTTTCAAATAATGGAATAAATAATACTGTGGAAAATGTTGTTCAAGAAAACACAATAGATATAAATACGACAGGAAAAAATGATATGAGTGAAAATAAAACAGAAGAAATTATATATGTTGAAAAAAATAATATGGAGTCTAGAATAAATGCAGGATTGTATGTTGTTTCAGGATTGTTTTTTTTGCTTGCGATTATATTTTTAATAAATTTTATAAAAAACCAACTAAATTTAAAGAAAAAATTGTCTAAATAATATAAAGAAAGGGGGGAATTTAATAAAGAAATTTTATTAAAGTTATATTAATAAAAATAGATATTTACAGTTATATTATTAATTAACATGAACAATGATTTAAAAGATGAAAGGAGATAGTTTATGAAGAAAAAAATTTTAATTGCGATATTAGCTATAATATTGATTCTATTTTTGATTTTTTTAGTGCTATTTATAATAGATACTAAAAGAATGGAGGAAGGTAGACAAGTTCTTTTTAGTACTTGGGGAAGAAATTATGATATGGCAAAGTCTAACGATAATAATAATAATGTGAATGATGATAATAATAAAGATAATGATGATATTAAATTTGCTTTAACTATGGATGATAAGATTGAAGAAGATACTGTTTGGTGTGGTACATTTCAACTTATATGGAATGACTTAAAAAATGATTTAGCAAAACAAGATATAATTTTCAAGGAATTTCCGGATTTAGAAGTTGTGAAAAATTTAAATAAGGGTAATTTTAAAACAGATGATATATCAGAAGAATCATACTATAAAATTTATGGAAATCCTTCAATAGAATTAAAAAACGAGATAGAGAGGGCAATAAAAGAAAAATTTAAAGAAACAAGTGATATTTTAGATGATTTTGATTGGTCAGATAGTAATCCAAGAGATTATTTTTTATATTGTATGCTAAAAAAAGAATTTGAATTTCCAATAGAGTTTAATGAATTAGGTGAAGGAACTTTTGCTGATAAATATAATAATATAGAATATTTTGGATTGGAAAAAAATGCAGAAGAACAAGTAAGAAATCAGATAGAAGTTTTATATTATATTAATGATCAAAATTTTGCAATAAAATTAAAAACAAAACAAAATGATGAAGTTATTTTGGCAAAAGGAATAACTGAAGATTCTTTTAAAGATATTTATAATGAAATATTAAAGAATGAAGAACAATTTGAAGGTGAAAAGAGTTTTACTGAGATGGATGAAATTAAAGTTCCAAAATTAGATATTGATGAAAAAAAGAGATTGTCAGAACTTGAAAATAAGATATTTTCATTTTCAGATGGTACAGAATATGAAATAGATGAAGCTTTACAAACTATAAAATTTGAGTTAGATGAAAAAGGTGGAAAAATAAAAAGTGAAGCAGGTATGATGGTTAGAGAAAATGCAATTTTACTAACTGAAAATATTGAAAGAAATTTTTATTTGGATGATGAATTTATAATATTTTTGAAAGAAGAAGATAAAGATAAACCTTATTTTGCTGCTAAAATTAATGATATAACAAAGTTTGAATAGTAACCTTTCTTGCTATATACGGAAAAATCCATATAGGGCCAAGATAAAAGCCGATTTTTCTTATACAATAAAAAAATGAATAAATTTACCAAAAAAAGTTGCATAATTTTAACAATAACTTGAGTTTTACAGTTAAAGTGAGCAAAACCTTAAGTATGTAAGGGTTGCTCATTTTTGAAATGTTGTCGAATAACAATTTTTTTAATCAGAGAAAAAATTTTTTTTAATTTCTGATAAAGTAAGATATTTCCTAGAAAAATCAATATTAAAAATCTTTCCTAAATCCTTTATAATCTCATCACTGTAATTTTGTATGCATAAGTCATGTTCTATATTAATAGTATTATATTTTTTTAAGGAATCTATAATTTTATGGATAGAATATTTATTATTTAATTTTTTTTCAAGAAGTCTTGTAATAACTAATGCTACAAAACAAGTTAAGAAGTGAGACTCAATATGTTCCTTAGTCCAAACTAAAACAGGTCTTGTATTTAATTCAGACTTAGTTATTTTAAAAGTTTCCTCAATCTTGGCTAGTCCTCTATATTTATTTCTTAATTCTTGATCAGTCATATCTAATTCACTTGTAACAATGGAATAGTATCCATCATATTTTTCTTCTTCTGCAATTTTATCTAATTTTAAAGAAAGATTTAATCCATCTGCAATAGCACCAGTTGATTTATCAAATTTAATATTATTAACATAAGCTGCAGAGCCATTTGCTGTTATTCTGTTATACTTTTGAGGATTTTTAATTAAATCTTTAGCTCTTTCAATCATTAAATTTCTATCTCTTTTTTGTTTGTCAGCATATTTTTGAGAATAATATACCATTTGCTTTTGATCAGTTTTTACTTTAGTTTTCTTTTTAGAATTTTTATCTATTGTAACATTCAATTCTTTAGGATATATTCTAGATTTATGTTTAAATACAACATTTTTCTTTTCATAACCTTTAAATACATTATCTTCAAAAATCATTTGCCTAAAAGTTTCAGGAGAACCATCATCATTTTTTACTAATTCTTCAATGTAGTCATCTTGCTTTAAAACCCATTCTTTAAATTCTGCATCGGCACCTCTAACAGATTGTCCATAAATGTAGCCATCTAAATTTGACGAATGATTTCTTCCGGAAAGGAAAAAAATATTATCAGATGTATTTAATCCTCTGTCAGCAACAACAACAATTCTTCCTAAATTACAATTTGATTTAGTTTTACGAGTGATAGGAAGCAATGATAACTTTTCTGATTCATTGCCAGGAAACAAATCAAAAGATATTGGGATGTTGGTAGAATCCATTAAAAGTCCCATTTCAATTATTGGGTCTGGCCTATGATTTTTTTCAGGACCTCTTTTACGATAACCTTTTTCAATAATATTTCCTTCTTCATCAACTAAGTCGGTATCATTGTAATTTATTTCAAAGTAATAGTTTGTACAATCATAATACAAATTATCAGTATTTCTATTATACAAGTCTTTGGTATTATTCCATAGTAAAGCTTCAATTTCTTCTTTATATTGATTAAAGTAATCCAAAGAGCGATAGACATCTTGTAATTCAAAATTATCAAATTTTTCAAAGAATCTATTTCTTCCTTCAAAAGTTTCTTTTTTTGATGAAGGATACATAATCCTAGAAAAAACTAAAAGAGAAAAGATATCGTTTAGGTGATATTTAACTTTTAAATTTTCATTTTTACCTTCCATAAATTCATCTAGACCTAACTCTTTGTAGATTTTCTGTAAAGCAATATAGCCTAAATTTTTAAAATTGGATGTATTGTCAATAATTTTAGTATTCAAATTTTTAATGGTAAATTCTGTTATTTCATTTTTAGATTTTTGTTTAGCAAGTTCTTTAAAATGAGAAATAGGATCATCATATATTTCTTTCAAATCATCTAAATATCCAATTTTTTCTATAGTCTTATGT
>CALXUW010000011.1 GCA_944391795.1 uncultured Clostridia bacterium | reverse complement strand
TTCTCTAAATTATTGAATTTTATTTCTTCTTCTGTTACAATTTCTTCAAACATAGATATTTTCCTTTCTTTTGTGTGGTTTGCAATTCACATTTTAAAGGATTATCTATGTTTTTTCAATATTTTTTTAGATAAAAATTATGTAGGCATTTTTTATATTTTGCCTACATTAATTTTACACTAACAAGCAAGAGATAAATCGACTAATCAATCAATTTATCTCTTACACCTTTTACATGCCCAAAAATTCTTTAACTGGGCATGTAGGATTCTTTTTATCGTTGCAGGGAATTTTATACCTGCCGCCAGAAAATAGCATCAGTTCAGATTCCCGCTCTTCAGGACTGAGATGCTCCATCTGAAGCATACACATCCTGCATGCGAATGGTAAATTAATATAGCTGTTTTCAGTTTTTTTGCTACCCTCCATAATTCACACATCCTTTTTCATTTACAAATGAAATTATATTTGCTTAATTTTGCAATAATTATTGTACCAAATTTCTAGCAAAAAGTCAATTTATGTAAATTTTTTATTCGTTACCACTGATATTTTAGAAAATGACTTTATTTTTCTACAAAAACGTAGTATAATAATAAAATCAAGGAAAAAGGAGAACAATATGAATACCATAATAGGAGAGCTAGGAAAGTCAGCAAAATTTATAGACTTAAACAACCAAATACAAGCAAAAAAAAGTCCGATACAAATATCGGGCTTAACTGACGTTGGGATGTTACAAGTAATTTCAGCAATAAATGAATTTGATAAAAAACCAATTTGTATAATAACATATAATGAAATACAAGCAAAAAAAATATATGAAGATATAAAATATTATCAAGATAAAGTAGTATTATTTCCTAAAAAAGAAATAGTAACATATGACTATATAGCAGAAAGCAAAGACCTACCATATGAAAGAATAGAGAGTCTAAATAAAATAGTACAAAAGAAAAATATAATAATAGTAACAACAATCGAAGCAATAATGCAAAACATACCAAGCAAAGAAACACTTTATCAAAACCAAATAGACCTAAAAATAGGAGGAACCTATAATTTAGAAGAAATAAAACAAAAACTAATAAAACTTCGGTTACTCAAGATATGACCTAATAGAAGGAAGAGGTGAGTTTAGTGTAAGAGGTGGAATATTAGATATATCTCTAACAGACACCCTAGGAGTTAGAATAGAATTTTGGGGAGATGAAGTAGACTCAATTAGAAACTTTGTAATAGCAACCCAAAGATCAATAAACACATTAGAAAAAGTATCAATATATCCAGCTCACGAATATATTTTAGAAAAACCAATAGAAGAAACATGTAAAAAAATACAAAAATTAGAAATAAACGAAAAACAAAAAGAAATACTAGAAGAAGACATAGAACAAATAAAAGCAGGAAACTATATAAGCAAAATAGATAAATATTTTAACTGTTTTTATAACAATCCTGTAACATTGCTAGAATACTTAAACAATAATTATTGCATCATGCTAGACGAAGAAAATAAATTAATTACAAGAGTAAAAAATATAAAAAATGACAATGAAAATCTAATAAATGCATTATTAGAAAAAAATAAAATAGTACCACAAGCAATAGAAAACTTAAATAATTACGAAAACATAGAAGAAAGACTAAAAAATAAGCAAGTCATATACTTAGAAAAAGAAGATAATGAAAAAAAATCCAACTTAGAAAAATTTAAATTTAATTTTAGACCAATCAATTACTATAGAAGTGAAATAAAAGAATTTATAGAAGACATAAAAAAATGGTCAAAACAAAAAAAGAAAATCTACATTTTATTAGAAAACAAAGAAAAAGCAAAAAAACTAATCAAACTATTAGAACAAGAAGAAATAAATTGCAAATATGAAGAAAAATTAAATCAAACAATTATAGTAAAAAATATAGAAAATATAGTAACAATAAGTATAGGAAAAATATCACAAGGATTTGAAAATTTAGATACAAACCAAATAATAATATCTGCAAATGACCTGATAGATGGAGAAAAAAGAAAAAGAAAGATAGAAAGCCAAGAATTTAAAGAAGCCAAAAAAATAGTATTTGCCGACCTAAAAGTAGGAGATTACGTAGTACATAGAACTTATGGAATAGGAATATACATAGGTGTAAATACTATAAAAGCAGATGGAACAATAAAAGATTATATAAAAATAAAATACGAAAATGATGACATACTATATATCCCAACAAACCAAATGGATACAATAAGAAAATATATAGGTGGAGACAAATTGCAACCTAAACTAAACAAATTAGGAAGCAAAGATTGGGAAAATACAAAAGCAAAAGTAAAGAAAAATCTAAGACAAGTAGCAAAAGAATTAATAGAATTATATGCAACAAGGCAAAAAGCGAAAGGCTATAGCTTTAGTAAAGATACCACCTGGCAAAACGAATTTGAAGCAAAATTTCCATACCAAGAAACAGATGATCAATTAAGATGTATAGAAGAAGTAAAAAAAGATATGGAAAGTCCAAAACCAATGGATAGATTACTATGTGGAGATGTAGGATATGGAAAAACAGAAGTAGCAATACGTGCAGCATTTAAAGCAGTAATGGACCAAAAACAAGTAGCATACCTAGCTCCAACAACAGTTTTAGCAGAGCAACAATACCAAGAATTCAAAGAAAGAATGAAAGACTATCCAATAAGAATTGAAATATTAAACAGATTTAAAACAAAAAAATATCAAAATGAAGTAATAAAAAAATTAAAACTAGGCGAAGTAGACATAGTAATAGGAACACACAGAATATTAAGCAAAGATGTGGAATTCAAAGACTTAGGATTACTTATAATAGACGAAGAACACAGATTTGGAGTAAAAGACAAAGAAAAAATAAAACAATACAAAACAAATATAGATGTATTAACAATGACAGCAACTCCAATTCCAAGAACAATGCACATGTCAATTGTAGGAATAAGAGATATGTCAGTAATATATGAGCCACCTCAAAATAGAAAGCCAGTACAAACTTATGTACTAGAATATGACAAAGAAGTAATAAAAGAAGCAATAACAAAAGAATTAGAAAGAGGAGGCCAAGTATTTTATTTATTTAACAATGTAGAAGGAATAGAAAAAAAAGCAATAGAAATATCAAACCTAGTTCCAGAAGCTGAAGTTACATATGCACATGGTCAAATGTCAGGAACAAGAATAGAAGAAATAATGAAAAACTTTATAGAAAGAAAAAGCAATGTACTAGTTTGTACAACAATTATAGAAACAGGAATAGACATACCAAATGCAAACACAATAATAGTAGAAAATGCAGATAGAATGGGACTAGCACGGACTATACCAAATAAGAGGAAGAGTAGGAAGAAGCCAAAGACAAGCATATGCATATATTACCTACAAAAGAGACAAACTATTATCAGAAGTAGCTGACAAAAGGCTAAAAGCCCTAAAAGAATTTACAGAATTTGGCTCAGGATTTAAAATAGCAATGAGAGACCTAGAAATAAGAGGAGCAGGAAGTCTGCTTCGGTGAAATACAATCAGGTCACCTAGAACAAGTAGGATATGATACATACTGTAACTTGCTAGATGAAGTTGTAAAAGAAATGAAAGGAATAGAAGTAAAACCAGAAATAGATATTGCAATAGACCTAAATGTAACAAGCTATATTCCAGAAGAATATATAGAAGATCCTAACCAAAAAATAGAAGTATATCAAAACATAGCACTATGCGCAAATGAACGGAGACATACAAAATGTAATAGATGAAATAATAGATAGATTTGGAAATATGCCAGAAGAACTAGAAAATTTAATAGACATAGCACGTATAAAATACCTAGCAAAAGAACAATCAATAATTAAAATAAATAGTCAAAAAACAGCAGTAGTATTTACATATGAACCAAATAAATTTGATTTAGACATAAACCAAATTATAAATAAATATAAAAACAAAATCAAATTCTCACCAGGAGTAAAAGCAATGATAACCCTAGAAATAGGAACAACAAACGAAAGACAAATTTTAAATGATGTAACAGAATTTTTAAAATTTACAAAAAAATAAAAATTGGAGGCTATTATGCAAAAAATATCTAGCAAAGAAAATGAATTAATAAAACACATAAGGAAATTAAAAGACAAAAAGCAAAGAGATATAAGCCAAGAATATGTAATAGAAGGAATAAAACTGCTAGAAGAAGCATTAAAGGAAAAAGCTAAAATAAAACAAATAATAATATGTGAAGAATGTGAAAAGGTAGAAACAATCTCAAAAGAATTAATGTATGAAATAGCAAAATATGAATGTATATATGTAACTAAAAAAATATACAACATCCTAACAGAAGTAAAAGCACCACAAGGAATATTAGCAGTAATAGAAAAACAAAACCAAGGACCGGAAGAAAATATAGATTTAAACCAAGAAATAATAATAGCACTAGATGGAATACAAGACCCACGGAAATCTAGGAACAATATTAAGAACTCTAGATAGTATAGGTCTAACCCAAGTGCTAGTATCTAAACAAACAGTAGATCCATATAATCCAAAAGTTGTAAGATCAACAATGGGAGCAATATTTAGAATAAAAGTAATAGAATGTGAAAACTTACCAAAAACACTACAAGAAATAAAAAAACACAAATATAAAATACTAGTAACATCTCTAAAAGCAAATGACACTATATATGAAACATCATATAGAAATACTATAATAGTAATAGGAAACGAAGCAAACGGAGTATCAGAAGAAATACAAAAAATAGCAGACAAAAAATTAAAAATCCCAATGCCACGGAAAAACAGAAAGTCTAAATGCATCAGTAGCAACAGGTATAATATTATATGAATATGTAAGACAAAAATGGATGAAGTAATAAAGTATAAAAAAATAATCTAATACTAAAAACAAACTAGGTTTAAAATAAATAAAAAATAATAAATAGAAAAAATAATAAATAAAAAATAATAAATAAAAAATAAAAAATAAAAAATAATAAAATCACTAGATAAATAAAAAATGAAAAGAGGTAAAAAAATGAGAATACATACAGTTATGGTCGAACCAGAAATTCCTCAAAATACACGGAAATATTGCAAGAACCTGTGCTATAACAGGTTCTAAATTGCACTTAGTACACCCACTGGGGTTTAAAATAGACGAAAAATCCGTAAAAAGAGCAGGACTAGATTACTGGGACAAAATTGAAATAGAAGAACATGATTCACTAGAAGAATTTCTAACCAAATATAAACCTGAAGAACACAATATGTTTTTTGCAACAACAAAAGGAAAAACAAAATATACAGATATAGATTATTCCAAAATGGATGAAGTATTTATATTATATGGAAAAGAAACAAAAGGTCTACCTGAATGGCTTTTAGAAAAATATTTAAATACTAAAACAATTAGAATACCAATGCTTCCAACATTAAGGTCATTAAATTTGTCAAATTCAGTCGCTATAATAACTTATGAAATATTAAGACAAAAAAATTTCGAGGATTTACAAAACATAAGTACATATTTTGACAAATAATAAAAATTTTAATTGACAAAATCTAATAGCTTTGATATAACAAAATAAATACAAAAGAAAGGAGAAGTAACTATGGATGAGAAAAAATATAAATCAATAATTGTAATATGGGGGGCAATTCTTTTAATATTACAAGCATTAGCTTTAATTAATGTAGTAGGTATCAATGCAGATAAATATACTTCACTTGTAAAATTATTAACAGCTCTAATTGCAACAGTAATGTTAGCATTAAGTATTATTTTCATGGTACTATCATTAAAAAAGAAAAAATCAGGACCAATAATAGGAATTGTTCTTGGAGCAATATATGCTGCTGGATCTATAGGAATGAGTGGTATTAATATAATAAATGCAATTTTCGGAATAGCATTTATCTTATATAATGTAGCTCTATTAAGAAGTCTACAAAAAAATTAAAAGTAAAATACTTAAATTAATAAAAATTCCTTGTCGAAATATAGGAAGTATTGTAAAAAAGCTTGAAAAATCAAGCTTTTTGTGTTTTAATAGATAAAATAATATTTTTCATATCCCAAAAATTTAATTCAAAAAAGATTTCTATAAAATTTAAAAAAATTAAAAAATCCCAAAAAATAAAAAAATTCAAAAAATCTAAAAAAAAATAAAAAATACAAAGAAAGGAGAAGATAACGCCAAAAATTAACTAAAAAATAAAAATTGACTTTAAAATAAAAATATAATAAATTAAAGGAGGAAGTACTTGGAAGTTTTTTTATATAAAGACTATATAAGATGTATTCACACATTAAGATTAAATGCACTACTAAGTTTAGCAGAAGAGAGCGAAGAATATATATTAGATACAACATTAAAAGAAAAAGAATATTCACATGATAGATTTGCAAAAACAATCTTATCAAACAAAGAAGAAGTAGCAAACCTAATAAACCAATACATATTTGAAAAAGAAAAAATAACAAAAGAAAGTTTAATAAAATATACAAATAGTTATATAACAAAAAAATACAAAGCAAAAGAAGCAGATATTGTATATAAATTAAAAAATCAAGATGTGTTTTTTTTAATAGAACATCAATCTAGTGTAGATAATAACATGCCATATAGAATATTAAACTATTGTGTAGATATAATGCAAGAAAGCATAAGAAATAAAAAGATTTATCAAAAAACAAAATATCCAATAATTGTACCAATTGTAATTTATACAGGAAATGCAAAATGGAAAGTAACTAATGAATTTAAGAAAAAACAAATAATTTATAAAGATTTAGAAAAATACAAAATAAATTTAAAATACAATTTAATAGATATAAACAAAATAACTGTAAAATATTTTTTAAAAAAGGCAACACTATTTAGTTATGCAATGATAATAGAAAAATCAAAAAATAAAAATGAATTAATAACAAATTTAAAACTAATAATAAAAAATGAAAAAGACATAAAAAAATTAGATGAATTAGCAAATATTATAATATATCTGTTAGACAAAACAATAGAAGATAAGAATAAAGAAGAATTACTAGAAAAAATAGAAAAAAAGGTAGGTGAAAATAGAAATATGTCAACATTTTGTGAAAGAATAATAGATGAAAGACTACGAGATGTAGAAAAAGCCATGAAAAGAAGTAAAACAAAAATCATAAAAAATATGTTAGCAATGGATTTGCAAGATGATTTAATACTAAAAGCAACAGACACAAGTCAAGAAGAACTAGAAAAAATAAAAAATCAAAAAAATAAAAAATCAAAAAATAAAAAATAAGAAAACAAAAAATAAAAAAGCGAAAAAATAAAAAATAAAAATAATCAAAGAATAAACCAAAAAAGACTTAAAAAAGTTTTAAGTCTTTTTTGTTGCATTTTAAAAATATTAACATAAGATATATTAGGATAAATTACAAGGAGGCAAATAATGGAAAAAATACTAGAAGTAAAAAATGTAAGCAAAAAATATCAAAACAAAGAAGGCGAAATGCTTGCAATAAAAGACGTAAACTTTAGGGTAGAAAAAGGTGAATTTGTCAGCATCATAGGACCAAGTGGATGTGGTAAGTCTACACTTTTATCAATAATTGCAGGGTTAGAAAAGAAAACTAGAGGAGAAATCTACATAGAAGGAGAAAAGGTAGATACAATATCTTCTAAAATTGGATATATGTTACAAAGAGATTGTCTGTTAGAATGGAGAACAATTTTTAGTAATGCAATCTTTGGATTAGAAGTAAAAGGACAAAAAGACAAAGAAAGTAAAGAATATGTAGAAGAATTACTAAAAAAATACAACCTGTATGAATTTAAAGATAAATATCCATCTGAACTATCAGGAGGAATGAGACAAAGAGCAGCATTAATTAGAACACTAGCAGTAAAACCTAAAATATTACTATTAGATGAAGCATTTTCAGCTTTAGATTATCAAACAAGAATTATGGTAACAAATGACATATATAACATATTAAGAAAAGAAAAAATTACTGCGATAATTGTAACACACGACATATCAGAAGCAATAAGTATGTCAGATAGAGTAATAGTATTAAGCAAAAGGCCAGGAACAGTAAAAGATATACACAAAATAGATTTTGAAATAGAAGCAAGAAATCCAATAAACGTAAGAGAAAGTCCTAAATTTAGTAAGTATTTTAATATACTATGGAAGGAGCTATCAGAAGATGAATAAAGAAATATTATCAACTGAAAGAAAAGAGTATTTAAAAAGTAAAAAAAAGAAAAAAAACCTAGTACTATTAACACAAATACTAGTATTGATAATTTTTATTGGTGTATGGGAGTTCTTAGCAAATAAAAATATAATAGATAGTTTTATAACAAGTAAGCCATCTAGGATATTAGAAACATTTATGAATTTAGGAGCAAATGATTTACCAAGACATATCTTAGTAACTGTATATGAAACGCTAGTAGGATTTTTATTAGGAACAGGACTTGGAATAATAATTGCAATAATTTTATGGTGGTCTGATTTTTTATCAAAAGTTGCAGAACCATATTTAGTTGTTTTAAATAGTCTTCCTAAAGTAGCACTTCGGACCTGTAATAATAATATGGGTAGGAGCAGGAACTCCTGCGATTATTGTTATGGCAATATCTATTTCATTAATAGTAACAATTTTAGAGAATTTAAATGGATTTTTAAGAACAGATAAAGAAATAATAAAAATGGCTAGAACTTTTAATGCTAATAAGTTTCAAATTTTAACAAAAATAGTGATACCTGCAAACATTTCAACATTTATAAATTCATTAAAAGTAAATATAGGGCTTTCACTAGTAGGAGTAATATCAGGTGAATTTTTAGTTTCGAAAGCAGGGCTTCGGATACTTAATAGTATATGGAGGCCAAGTGTTTAAATTAGATTTAGTAATGACAAGTGTAATTATTTTAGGTGTAGTAGCAGGAATAATGTATGCGGCAGTTTTGCTATTAGAAAAATTTATCCTAAGTTCAAAAAAATTTAAATAAAATTATAACTAAATTTATTGAAGGAGGCTTTATTTTGAAAAAAAAGGCAATAATTATATTAGTAATAATTGCAATAATCGCAATTATTGTAGGAATTGTAGTAAATAATAATAACAACAATAATAAAGAGGCTAAAGAATTAAAAACAATAAGAGTAAGTGAAGTAACAAGATCAGTCTTTTATGCACCACAATATGTGGCTATTAACCAAGGATTTTTTGAAGAAAATGGAATTAGTATAGAATTATCAACAGGTCAAGGAGCAGATGCGGTAATGACATCAGTTCTAGCAAATCAGTGTGATATAGGATTTGCAGGACCAGAAGCATCAATATATGTATATAACGAAGGAAAAGAAGATCATACACAAGTATTTGCACAAATGACTAAAAAAGATGGATCATTTTTAATTGCAAGAAACCCAACCGACAATTTTAGTTGGCAAGATTTAAAAGGAAAAACAGTAATACCAGGAAGAAAAGGTGGAGTACCATATATGACATTAGAATATGTCCTAAAGAATAATGGAATAGATCCTAACAAAGATGTAGTTTTAGATGATAGTATAAAATTTGATTTAATGGCAGGAGCATTTGCAAGTGGAAATGCAGATTATGTAACATTATTTGAACCAACAGCTTCTATGACGCAAAATCAAGGTAAAGGTTATATAGTAGCATCAGTAGGGGAGGCATCAGGAGAAATACCTTATACAGCATATTTTGCAAAAGAAAGTTATATACAAAATAATGAGAATATAATACAAGGATTTACAAATGCAATATATAAAGGTCAAAAATGGGTAAAAGAACATACATCACAAGAAATTGCTGAATCAATAGTAAGCTTTTTCCCAGATACAGAAGTAAGTTTACTTGCAGAAGTAATTCAAAACTATAAAGATATAGATGCATGGAACGAAACGCCAGTACTAAAAGAAGAATCATACAATAGACTAGAAGAAGTAATGACATTAGCAGGCGAATTAGAACAAAAGGCGCCATATAATGAAGTAATAAATAATAAATATGCCGAAGAAGCAGTAAAACAATTAAATAACAATTAAATAATAATTAGATAATAATTAAAGATTTATATAAAAAATTCTTTGCTTAAATCATATAAAAAATTTAGGCAAAGAATTTTTTTAAAAAAACCAATAATAACGCGAAGTACAACAAAAACTAAACCACCCACACTATAAAGTTTTACATATAAATTCCAAAAAGATATTGACAAATGGAACTCATAATGTTATATTTACTCTTGAAAAGGAAGTGATAATATGAGAATAGACTATAAAATAAAAGGAAACGAAAAAATGGAGTTTGACTACAAATTAATAGGCGAAAGAATAAAAAAAGCCAGAATGAAAAAAGGCTGGACCCAAGAAAAACTATCAGAAGAAATAGATGTAACAATTGCATATATAAGCAGAGTAGAAACAGGAAATGGTCAAATCAATTTAAAAAGATTAGCACAAATAAGTAATGTATTAGATATTCAATTAGAGCAACTCCTAACTGGAACATCAGTACATTCTAACAATTACTTAGACAAAGACCTATATAATATATTAATACAATGTACACCAGAAAAGCAAAGATTAATATATAACATAGCCAAAATAGTGTCAGGAGCAAAATTTATATAAAATAAAAACAAATTCTAGGATTGATTTATTTACAAAATTAAAAAAATAGTATAAACTACATAAATAGATAATAAAAAACAAAATATTATAATTAGGTGATAATAAATGTATTTAAAAAGATTAGAATTACAAGGCTTCAAATCATTTGCAGATAAAACAGTACTAGAATTTATGCCAGGAATTACAAGTGTAATAGGACCAAACGGTTCAGGAAAAAGTAATATATCAGACAGTATAAGATGGGTACTAGGAGAACAAAGTATGAAATCATTAAGAGGGTCAAAATCCTTAGATGTCATATTTGCAGGAACACAAAACAGAAAATCATTAGGTTTTGCAGAAGCTCAGTTAGTATTTGATAATCAAGATGGCACACTACCAATAGAATATGGTGAAGTAACTATAACAAGAAAAATATATAGAAGCGGAGAAACTACATATTACATAAATAAAGTACCATGTAGGTTAAAAGATGTTTTAGAACTATTTATGGACACAGGAATTGGAAAAGACGGATATTCAATAATAGGACAAGGAAAAATAGACGAAATATTAAGCAACAAATCAGAAGACAGAAGACACATTTTTGAAGAAGCAGCAGGAATAGTAAAATACAGAGTAAGAAAACAAGATTCAGAAAAAAAACTAGAACATACAAAACTAAACCTACTTAGAATAAACGATATATTATCAGAAATAGAAGCAAATTTAGAACCACTTAAAACTCAATCAGAAAAAGCAAAACAATACTTAAACTTAAGAGAAGAATTAAAAAACATAGAAATAGGACTATTTATATACAATATCGAAAAATACAAACAAGAACTAGAAAAAATACTAGAAGACGAAGAAGTATATAAAACACAATGTAGCAAAGAAGAAGAAAAACTAGAAAGAATAAAAAGCCTAAAAGAAGAACTAAAAAACCAAATAGACGAAATAACAAACCAAATAGAAAAAATGTCAAATCTAGGTTTTGAAAGCCAAAAAGAAATAGAAATGTTAAATTCTAATGTAAATGTAGCAAACACAAGAATATCAAATAACAAAGAAAATAAAGAAAGATTTGAAAAAGAAATACAAGAATTAACTAAAAAAACTAAAGATTTAGAAGAAGAAATGAAACAAAAAGAAGAAAAAAAAGATACCCTAAAACAAAACAAAGAAAAATATCAAAAAGAACTAGAAGAAAAACAACAAGAACTAAATAAAATAACCAATAAACTATCAAAAAAAGAGTTAGAAATAGAAAATTACAAACAACAAATAGAAGAAAATACCGACAAAAAATACGAGTTACAAGCAAACATAAACAAACAGAATATAAATTATGAAAATTATGAAAAAAGGCAAAAACAAATAAAAAACGAAATCTCAACTATTATATCAGAACTAGATGGAGAAAGACTAAACAAAGAAGAAATATCAAAAGTTTTTTATGAAATAGAAACAAAAAGAAATAAATATTTAAAATTACAAGAAGAAAATAATAAAAAGAAAGAACTTTCTACAAAAAAAATAAAAGACTACGAAACTAACTTAAATAATCTATATAATGAAATGCGTCTAAAAGAATCAAAACTAAAATTTTTAATAGAAACAGAAAAAGAAAAAGAAGGATACATAAAAAGTGTAAAAAGTCTACTTAAAGACTGTGAACAAATAAAAGACTTAGGCAAAGGAATGCATGGAGTTCTTGCAAATATAATAGAAGTGCCAAAAGAATATGAAACAGCAATAGAAATGTGCCTAGGTTCAAGCCTTCAAAACATAGTTACAGAAAATGAAGAAGATGCAAAAAAATTAGTAGAACACTTAAGAAAAAATAACTTAGGAAGAGCTTCGTTCTTACCAATTAGTTCTGTTAAAGGAAAAAAACTAGAAAAAATAAAAGGAAACGAAAGGGGAATTATAGGAATTGCATCAGACTTAATAAACTTTAATAAGAAATATGAACAAATTATATTAAATTTATTAGGAAGAACTGTAATTGTAGACAATATGCAAACAGCAATAAATGTAGCAAAACAAAATCAATATTCATTTAGAATAATTACTTTAGAAGGTGATATAATAAACCCTTCAGGTGCAATTACAGGAGGATCAGTTACTAAAAAGACAGTAAATATATTAGGTAGAGGAAGAGAAATAGAAAAACTAGAAAAAGAAGTAAAAGACCTAAAAGAAAAAATAGAAAAATTAGAAAAAGAAAAAGAAGAATACACAAATTCTATTGAAGATGTATTAGAAGAAACACAGTCAATAGAAAAAGAACTTCAAGAAATAGATATAACATATGCAACCGAAAAACAAAAAATAATATCAATAGACGAAAGCATTAAAAAAGTTCAAGATAGGTTAGCAAAATTAAAAGAAGAAGCCTCAAATTTAGAAAAGCAAAAAGAAGAAAGTATTAAATTAAAAGAAGAAACAGAAAAACAAATAACCGTATTAAGTGAAGAAACTAGCAAGATAACAAATATAATAACCGAGTTTGCAAACCTAAACAAAGACAATCAAAAATATATAGATGATTTAAATTTTGACATAACAAACTTAAAAATATCAGTATCTTCATTTGATGAAAGTGAAGCTTCAATAGAAGAAATAAAAGAAAGAATAAATCAAGACCTACAAAATACAAACAAAAGCATACAAAACAAAAAAGACCAAATAGACCAAATTATTCTAGATAATTATAATTTAGAACAATCAATAGAAGAAATAAAAGAAAAAATAGAAAAAATAAAAGAAGATGTTAAATTAGGAACTTCTAAAGTAGAAGAATTAAAAATATCAAGAACTTTGAAAAATGAAAAATTATCAAAGCAAGAAGAAGAAACCACAATAAAATTTAATTTAATAGAAGATCTAAAAGCCCAGATAGTAAAAATAGATGTAAAGAAAACCAAAATAGAAGAAGACATAAATTCTATTATAAATAAAATGTGGGAAGAATACGAAATAACACCAAATGTAGCCAAAGACTATAAAAAGCCAGATAATATTGCACTTACCCAAAAAAGAGTAAACAATTTAAGAACACAAATAAGAGACATAGGAAGTGTAAATATAGATTCAATAGAAGAATACAAAAATCTAAAACAAAGATATGACTTTATGTGTGAACAAAGAGTAGACCTAGAAGATACAATGAACAAACTAAGAAAAATAATACAAGAAATGACAACAACCATGAAAGAACAATTTAAAACCCAATTCCAAATAATAAACAAAAACTTTGGAGAAGTATTTAAAGAATTATTTCGGTGGAGGAAATGCTTCAGTTTCATTAACAGATGAGCAAAATATACTAGAAAGTGGAATAGAAATAAATGTACAACCACCAGGAAAAAAACTACAAAATATGATGTTACTATCAGGAGGAGAAAAAGCATTTACAGCAATTGCCCTACTTTTTGCAATACTAAAAATAAACCCAGCACCATTTTGCGTATTAGATGAAATAGAAGCGGCATTAGATGATGTCAATGTATATAGATTTGCAGAATACCTAAAAAAATTCTCAAACAACACACAATTCTTAGTTATAACACATAGAAAAGGAACAATGGAAGTAGCAGATACAGTCTATGGAGTAACAATGGAAGAAAACGGTATTTCTAAATTACTATCAATGAAGTTAAAACAATAAAATATTCTAAAAACAAAAAAGGTCTATTCCTATTTTAAATATAAAAAAACGGCTTAACAAAATTAAGCCGTTTAAAAATAATTATAAAACAAAAACTTATATACTTAAAGACCTATTATCAAAATTAGATTCGTCAAATAACTTATCAACAGAAATATTTAAAGCTTTACTAATCTTCCACAAAGTAAAAACACTAATACCTTGATTAATTTTTTCACTTTCCAAATTTCCAATCAATGCAGTAGAAACATCAGCAAGTTCTGCCAAATTTTCTTGAGTCATCTTGCCCTTTTGCAGATTATACAATTTTCTATAGTATTTTACATTAGCACCTATAATTTTAAACAATTCATAAGATTCTTTATTTTCCATTCCAAACTCCTTCGAAAGTATTTTATCATCATACAAAGTATTTTCTAATTTAGAATGTAAAAAATCAATTAACTAAAAGTGATATTTTATCATTACAAATGATAAACAAAAAAAACAAACAAAAAAACTGCAAATTAAGGTTATATTTAAATAAGGCTAATTAAAAAGCAAAAAACTTTAGTACACTAATACTATGTCAATGATGTCAATGTTGTCAATGGGGACGGGGAATTTTGACACATTTTTTTGTCAAAATTCCCCGTCCACTTTACAAATTTTATTTTGCTATGTTATCTGTTACATCCACAATTGCAGAATAATATTAAAAATATTAATATGAAGAATAACATGCTATTATCTCCACATCCACAACCTCCAAAAAGATTGTTTAAAAATCCACCATTATTACAGCTGCATCCGCAACCACAATTTCTGTTATCATCTTGCATATAAAAAACTCCTTTCATTCTCATTTATATATAAATATGTTTTTATATATTTTTTTGTTACAATTTAGTTTGATTTTTTTATATGTATATAATATAATTAAATTGTTGAATTAAAAAGATACTAACAAGGAACAAAAGGAGTTACATTTGTATGAAAAAAGATATTGAACTTTTATCACCAGTAGGTGATTTTGAGTGTTTAAAAGCTGCCGTTCAAAATGGTGCAAATAGTGTATATTTTGGTTCAAATATGTTTAATGCTAGGGCTTCTGCTACAAACTTTAATTTTGATGAACTTGAAAAAGTTATAAATTATTGTGCTTTAAGAAATGTAAGAACTCATCTTGCTTTAAACATACTAATTAAAGATTCAGAATTTAAAGAAGCTGTAATGGTAGCCAAAAAAGCTTATGAACTCGGAATAGATGCTTTAATTGTACAAGATATTGGTTTAGCACAATTTTTAATGAAGCTATTT
>CALXUW010000010.1 GCA_944391795.1 uncultured Clostridia bacterium | reverse complement strand
AAAAGGATGAACCCCATATACTCCCATACTATATGCCCCACCTCTTTTATTAGGTTTTGCTTCTAAATCAATCCAATTGTCTCTAAAGCTTGTATTTAACATTTCTTTGTATTCTTCTCCCAAAATATCTAGAGCATCTAATACTTCTTTTTTTGCTTCTTCAAAAGTTATTTCATCTTTTTCTTCTTCAAATGGATTTACATATAAATCATACATATATAATTTGTCTTTATTTAATAGTTTCTTTTTTAAATCTATAAATTCATGATTAACTTCAATGTTTTTGTTTATTGAGTTTAACAATGAATCATAAACTTTTATACTTGCATCATCATTTATAACAGCTCTTTCTAAACTTGATGTGTAATTTCTTAATCTTGCTGTTATAGTGCTAGTTTTAACATTTGTTAAGTATAATTCTGTAATAGTATTTATAAATTCACTATATTTTAAATACATTTGTTTAAATGCTTGTTTTCTTACTTCTTCTTTTTGACTTTTCATATAAATAGAATAATTGCTTTCGGTTAGTTCTACTTTTTCTCCTTCTTCATCAACTATTTTACCAAATTTAAATTCTGCATTTGTTAATATATCAAATGTGTTTTCTGGAGCCCCAAATACCTCATCATAGTTAGAAAGTATGTTTTCTGATGTTTTATCTAAGGTGTGTTTCTTTTTATCTAATATATCTAAAATATCTCTTTTATATGGTAATAATTCTTTACTATTTTCAATAAAACCTCTTATTTTATTTTCATCAGCATAAGTTATTTCAGGTGATATAAAAGAAACTTTTGTACTAAATATAGCTCCTAAATTTTCTACTTCTTTAAATAATTTTATATTTTCTTGATTTGACATATCTAAATGATAATTTAGCATACCATAAGAATATAACTTTTCATATTGTTCTAAAGCTATTTCATCTATTTTGTAGCAATTATATAGGTTATTTGCACTGTCGCAAAGTTTTCCTTGATATGATTCTATTTTGTCTAGATTTTTAAGTAATTCCTCCTTCATTTTTTCAAAATCTTTTTTTGTTTCAAAAATCTTGGTTAAATCCCACTTCATTTATTATATAGCCTCCTTTGTTTCTTTATTTCATTACTTTTCATATTTTATCATAAACTTATTTCTTGTACAATGATTTAATTTAAAAGATTTTATAGTAGAATTGGACTTATTTGTTCATTATTTAAAGCATATTTAATTGTTTTTATTATATATTGGGGGTCAAATGAAATTGATCTAGGTTTCGTTATTGGATTATCTTGTCTAAAGGGTACAAAATAATAATTTTTTCTATTTAATAATTTACCTATATTTTCGGCAGATTCGCCTAAACCATTTATACAAACCGGAGCAAGTACTAATGGTTTTTGATATCTTAAAGCTTCCATAGCAGCTGTAAGTACTGGTGTATCTATTACATTACAAGCTAATTTTGAAATTGTATTTGCTGTACATGGAGCTATTATAATTAAATCTATGTCTTTTAGATTTTTTGCCATTTCAATAGTATGAATTATCTTTTGTTCACATATCTTTTCTATTTTTTGTATGTATTCTAATCTATTTTCTATTTTTATATCTAATGTATAACTATTAAAAGACATTATTGGAATTATTTTAGTTTTTTGCTTTTTTAATTCATCTATTTTTTTAATAACATTTTTGTATGCATAAAATGAACCTGTTAATGCAAAGGCTATTTTTTTATCTTTTAAACTCAAAACCTTACTCCTCCTTTCATGTTATCTATATATAATATGAAATTATGTAAATAAGGTTTATAAAAAATCCAAAATATAAATTTTAAATTTTATATTTTGGATTTACTTTATTTTAAGTCTTCTTTTATTATAGAGTATATTAACTTGTTGTCTTTCTTCCCTGTTAAAGGATTTACTTTTCTATTTCTTAAAACTCCTTCCTTTTTTGCTCCAATTCGTTTTAAAACTTTTTTATTAAAATTGGTTCTATCTATATCAGTATCATAAAATCCAAATATTATAGTTTCAAATCCTTCTTCTTTTAATAAATAGTTAACTATTTCCTGCAAAGCATCTTTTTCAAACTCTTCTTCGTATTCTGATAAAATATAGTATATAACATTGCATTTTTTGTATTCATAAGAAGCCATTGACATTTTTACATAGCCTATTAATTGTTTTGTTTCTTTAATTTCTATAATCCATATTGGTAAATTAGAATCAAAATCTCTAATTGCTGACATTATTATTGCTTTGGTTTCTATTATACTAACATGAGGTTTAAAATCTAACTCATAGGCTACATTACTATTGCTAAACCAATTTTCATAAGAAAATTTTGCATCTTCCATTTTTGGCTTTCTTATAAATAAATCTTTTGTTTCTAAATTTTTCATTTCAACCTCCCTTTTTAGCTTTAAGCACAATTTATAATTTATATTAAATAATTATAAAAAGTTTAATTTTTTTATAAAAGAGAGTTTTTAATATATATTACTATATCTTTTGTTTACTTCATTCATTTGTATTTTCTACATATCCTTTATATAAGATATTGTAATGTAAATCTAAGGTTTTAACAGAATAATATGGCTCTAAACTATTAATTGGATATGGTAATTCTTTCATTTTTAGCATTTTAATTTCCTTCCTTTCATTTTTTACTTTAATTTTTTTAATTAAGTATATAAAAAGAAAAGTTACTAATTAAAAAATTTTAATTTTAAATCTAAAATTTAAGTAACTTTTTGCTTTTTATTAATTATTATATGTTTAAAAAGGTATATTATACTAAAAGCTTTTTTTATACTTAAAAAAGTTTTTTAGTTTTAATTTTTTTGTATTTATATAATATTTTTTATTATAATATTTTAATTTTTAGTTCAAAATAAATTTATATGAATTATATTTTAAAGTAGGTAAATAAAAGATGAATCAAATTTTGGAAACACAAAAAAATAATGATGAAAAGAAAAAGTTTAAGACAAGAAAAAAATGGTTTAAATTTCAATTATTTTTTTCTACATCAATTATCTTAATTTCTATTATAATTTCAGGTTTATATTTTTATAATTTAAAGGTAAAAGAAAATTTATCTAACAGATTAATAGATAATTATAGCTTATCTAAACTTTATTCTAATGATCCTACTACAAATGAAAAGGTAAATAATGAAACTAACAGTTTAGATGAAATATTTTGTTTTATTGATATTCCTAAAATAGATTTATACTACCCTGTATTTTCAAATTTTTCTGAAGAACTTTTAAAAATATCTCCTTGCAAAATATCTGGTGATTTTCCAAACATTAATGGCAATTTATGCATTGCTGGTCATAATTACGATAATTCCTTATTTTTTAGCAATTTAAATAAATTATCGATTGATGATGAAATTTATATAATAGATAACAATAATGTAAAATATATTTATTATGTTTTTGATATCTATGAAGTTAAAGCAAATGACTTATCTCCAATTTATAATTATGATAAAACTCAGAAAACGCTTACTTTAATTACTTGTAATAATTTTAATTCTAATAGAATTATTATAAAGGCAAAACAAAAAAGCCTTTAATAAGGATTTACAAATAAATTTATAAATTCTTTTAAAGGCTTATATTTAACACTAAATATTTCTATAATCTTTTATTTTCTTATATGCATATACTGCTGAAATTCCAAATACTACTACTAATAAAGCAACTGGTATAGAATCTTCAATTCCTGTTTTTGGTAAACTTGTATTGTTATAATTACTTCTATTTGTATTATTTGTGTTATTTCTTGATGCATTGTTTGTATTTGTGTTATTTGTTCTATTTGTGTTTGTGTTAGCATTATTAGTATTTGCATTATTTGTAGATGCATTATTGTTTACTTGTGGTGTTAAATCTCCATAATCAGTTCCGTTATCAGCAAATACATTTGTACTAAACAAAGTTAACATTATACTCATTAATAAAATTGTAACTACCTTTAATAAATTTGTTTTTCTCATATTATCATACCTACCTTTACATATTTTTTATATTAGTATTGTTTTATACAAGCTATATTATACCATTTTTTATAATATAATTCAAGCTTTGCTTCCAATAAATAATACAAATAAACAATTTTCTTTTGTTTTCTAATAATATTTTATACTTATTTTTTTTATTAGTCAACACATTTTAAGCTTTTTTATTTTACATTTTCGTTACAATAATATTACTTAAATATTACACATTAAATTTAAATAATACTATATCTCCGATCTTGCATAATATAGTCTTTTCCTTCTTGGCGAACTAATCCTTTTTCTCTTGCTTGAACCATTGAACCTTCTTTTATTAAATCATTATAAGATACTATTTCAGCTTTAATAAATCCTCTTTGTATGTCTGAATGTATTTTGCCTGCAGCATCTGGAGCTTTTGTTCCTTTTTTTATTGTCCATGCTCTAACTTCTGGTTCTCCTGCAGTTAAAAATGACATTAGTCCTAATAAGTCATAACTTTTTTTAATTACTTTATCTAGTCCAGATTCTTCTAATCCTAATGCTTCTAACATTTCTTTTTTGTCTTCATCATTTAAACTAGAAAGCTCTTCTTCTATTTTTACACATAAAGGTATTACTTGTGCTTTTTCATTTTTTGCGTATTCTTTTAATTTTAATACTATTTTCTCATTTTCTACATCTTCTAATTGTTTTTCAGATACATTTGCTATATATAAAATTTGTTTTGTTGTAAGTAGGAACATATCTTTTACTAAAAGTTGTTCATCTTCATTAAATTCTAAAGTTCTTGCAGATTTTCCTTCTTCTAGTGTTTTTTTGATTCTTTCTAATAAATTAATTTCTACTTGATATTTTTTATCAGCTTTTAAATTTTTCTTTGCTTTATCTAATCTTTTATTTACAGTTTCTAAATCTGCAAAAATTAATTCTAGATTAATTGTTTCTATATCTCTTATAGGGTCTACATTTCCGTCTACATGTACAATATTTGAATCTTCAAAACATCTTACTACTTCACATATTGCATCAGTTTCTCTTATATGTGATAAAAATTTATTTCCTAGACCTTCTCCCTTGCTCGCACCTTTTACTAAGCCTGCTATATCAACAAATTCAATCACAGCATGTGTAACTTTTTTTGGATTATAGATTTTTGCTAAATTATCTAATCTTTCATCTGGAACTGCAACCACTCCTACATTTGGTTCAATAGTGCAAAATGGATAATTTGCACATTCAGCTCCTGCTTTTGTTATACTATTAAATAATGTACTTTTTCCGACATTTGGAAGTCCTACAATTCCTAATTTCATTTTTTTATTCCTCGATTTATATATTTAGGTTTTTTAAGGAATTACCTATAAACCTATCTTACTTTTTTTAAATCTTCTTCTTGTATTTTTTTAGTAAATTCTTCTACTTTCATTACTCCTATGTCTCCATCTTTTCTTGAACGTACAGAGACTTCACCTTTTTCTTCTTCTTTTTGTCCTACAATTAACATATATGGTATTTTTTCAAGTTGTGCTTCACGTATTTTATATCCTATTTTTTCATTTTTTGAATCTATCTCTACACGTAATCCTTTTACTTTCATTTCTTCACATACTTTTAGAGCGTAGTCATGTTGTTTTTGAGAAACAGGTAATATCTTTACTTGAACAGGTGATAGCCATACAGGAAATGCCCCTGCAAAATGTTCTATTAAGATTCCTATAAATCTTTCTATACTTCCAAAAATAACTCTATGTAGCATAACAGGTCTATGTTTTTCTCCATCTTCTCCTACATATGTTAAGTCAAATCTTTCTGGCATTTGGAAGTCTAATTGAATTGTACCACATTGCCAACTTCTGCCTAGACAATCTTTAATATGAAAATCTATTTTAGGTCCATAAAAAGCTCCATCACCTTCGTTTAGTTCATATTCCATATTTAAATCTTTTAATACTTTTTTAAGTGCGTTTTCTGCTAATTCCCATTGCTCGTCAGTTCCCATAGAATCTTCAGGTCTTGTAGATAATTCTACTTTGTATTCAAAACCAAATATTCCATATACTTCATTTACTAATTTTATAACTCCTGCAATTTCTTCTTCTATTTGACTTGGCATGCAAAAGATATGTGCATCATCTTGAGTAAAACATCTTACCCTAAATAAACCATTTAATTCTCCAGATTTTTCGTGACGGTGAACTAGCCCTAATTCTCCTGCTCTAATAGGTAATTCACGGTATGAATGTACTGTATTTTTATATACTAACATACCGACCTGGGCAATTCATTGGTTTAATACCAAAATCAACATCATCAATTTTAGTTGTATACATATTTTCTTTGTAGTGATCCCAATGTCCTGATTGATGCCATAATTCTTCATTTAGAATCATTGGTGTTTTTATTTCTTGATATCCATTTTTAACATGAATTTTTCTCCAATAATCTTCTAATATATTTCTCAAAACCATTCCTTTTGGTAAGAAAAATGGAAAACCTGGTCCTTCTTTTGCAATCATAAATAATCCTAATTCTTTTCCTATTTTTTTATGATCACGTTTTTTAGCTTCTTCTAATAGTTTTAGATGTTCTTCTAACTGACTTGCTTTAGGAAAAGAAATAGCATAAATTCTTTGAAGCATTTTATTTTTCTCGCTACCTCTCCAATAAGCTCCAGATGATGATAAAATTTTTACAGCTTTTACTTTTCCGGTACTTTCTAAATGTGGTCCTGCACAAAGATCTGTAAAATCTGCTTGTCTATAAAAACTAATCTCTTCACCTTCTGGTAATTCATTTATTAGCTCTTGTTTATATGGTTGATCTTTCATCAAATCTAAAGCTTCTTTTTTTGGAAGTGAAAATCTTTCAATCTTTATATTTTCTTTAATAATTTTCTTCATTTCATCTTCTATTTTTGCCTTATCATCATCAGTAAAAGGTTTTTCTACATCAAAATCATAATAAAACCCATCATCAATTGCAGGTCCTATCGCAAATTTAACATCTGGAAATAACCTCATTACCGCCTGTGCCATAATATGTGAAGTAGTATGCCAATAAGCTTTTTTACCTTCTAGGCTAGACTCAAAAGTATGAATAACTAATTTACAATCTTGATTTAATTCATACCTTAAATCCTTAATCTCTCCATCCACTTCTCCACAAGTAGCATTTCTTGCCAACCCTTCACTAATTTTTTTAGCCACATCCAATATAGATGCCCCTTTTTCCACCTCTATAACAGACTCATCCTTCAAAGTTAATTTAATCATTTTAAAAAACCTCCAATCTGGGACGTTTCCCAATTGGACATTTTGTCCAATTGGGGACACATCTACTTTTTATAATCATCTTTTTAGATAAAATAATTAGATAAAATAAAAAAACGCTCCTTCTAAATAGACGATAAATTCTATTTATAGGAGTGCTTTTTTGCACGGTTCCATCCTATTTTTTACTTAATTAAAAGATTATAACGTATCTAAAACGTCTAGCTTATTCACTAGAAACATATGAAGAGGTAGTTTTTCAAATATGTTTTCTTAAAGTTAGCTCTCAGCTAAATAGCTAACTCTCTCTTATTAAGTAACCTTTATTTTACTTTTTCTCTTACTAGTTTTTTTCTTATGTTAATAGTTTAATATTTTTTTTAAAAAAAGTCAATAGAAATATTTACTTTTTTATTTATATATTGTATAATTTTTATTGCAAACATTTTTAAGATGTGTCCCAGATTGGACAAAATGTCCAATTGGGAAACGTCCCAAATTGGACAAATTGAACATGCTTCTATAGCTCAGTAGGTAGAGTGCAGCCTTGGTAAGGCTGAGGTCACGGGTTCAATTCCCGTTGGAAGCTCCAAATTCAAAAGAGAGTTTAAGGTAGGTTAGCATTACCCTCAACTCTCTTTATTCTTGTCCAAACATATTCTTTATTGCTTTTTTTCTAATTCTTTGAATTGCATTATCTACAGATTTTACTGGTGAATCTAGCCTTTTGGCTATTATGTTATAACTTTCACCTTTTATAAATCTATCTAATACTTGTCTTTCAAATTTACTTAGTGATTTTTCTATGTTGTTTTGTACTTGCTCGTAATATTCCTTTTTCATTATTGTTTCTAATGGGTCTTCTATTGTATTACTATCAAAAGTATCTATTAATTCTACACTATCATCTTCGTTATTATCATATGCTGCGGTATTTAGTGAAAGATAAGAATTTAGGGGCATATGTTTTTGCCTATTTGAACTTTTTATTGCTGTTATTAATTGCCTTTCTATACATATATTTGCAAATGATCTAAAGGAATTCTGTTTTTCTTTATTGTAACTTTTTATCGCTTTGAATAGGCCTATCATTCCTTCTTGCACAATATCTTCTTTTTCTGCTCCTATTATAAAATATTTACTTACTTTTATATTAACTAGTTCTTTGTACTTTTCTAATAAGTATGAAAGAGCTTTCTCGTCTCCTTGTTTTATTTGAGATATTATTTCTTCATCTGTTTGGTTTTTAAATTGGTCCTTTGTATAAAATACGTTTTGCATTTTTACGAAATACCTCCAAAAAGTCCTTTTTTCTTTAATATTATATACATCTATGGTTTTAATGTCAAGGCATTTTGCTTAAGAAAACTCTTGATTTTAATGATTTTTTAAATATTTTTATTCTTTTTAAACATTTTTTATTTAAAGCCCTAATTCTTGTTTTAACATTTGCCAAAGTTCATCTGTTTCCATTCCTTTTTGCCATGATGCTACACCTGCTAAGTTATGTTCTTTTATTAAAGAAACTTTTTCTTTTAATGAATCTATATCTTCTATCCACATTTTTTTGATATTTCCGATTTTCGGTATATTCTACATAGTTTTGTTTAAGCTCATCATCCCATGTTTTTTGAACATTATCTGGTAGAACAGTTTCTATGTTCTTCATACTTACTGTCGGATTTTTTATTACATCTCCATTAGAATCTTCTGTCCATAATCTTGTGTATAATGGAATTGCAAGTATTATTTTTTCTGGCTCAATTTCTTCTGTTGTTAAGAATTTATTTAAACTTAATTTTACCCAATTATATCCTGCAGTTGTTCCTGCTTTATTACTTGATTGTCCATATTGATCATATGCCATAAATATTATATAGTCTGCTACATCTCCTATTACGTGTCTGTCAAAACATAGTGACCATGTTTCTCCCCCGGTCTGGTGCAGTTACATCTACTGAAGTAACTAGTCCCATTTCCTTAAGTCTTGGTGTTAGCTCTATTATAAATCTTGAATATAAATCTTTATCTTCTTGCTTCATATTTTCAAAATCTATATTTATGCCATCTAATTTGTATTTTACACAATAATTAACTATACTTTCTATTAATTCTTGTCTTTTTTGATAACTATTCATAATTTCAGATGTTACATTTAACATTCCTTCTCCTGCATTAGACACCATTGGCCATACTTTATATCCTGCATCATGAGCCCAATTAATATAGTCTTGTCCTTCCTCACCAACATTTTCTTGCAGATTCCCTTCATCATCTAAGTAGAAAAATGATGGTGAAACAACATTTATTCCGTCAATTGTAGTTCCGCTTCTATCTGGTGCCTTAGCATACTCTGAAAAATAGTCCCATGTCATATTAATCTTGCCTTCTATTTGCTTTTTATCTTCCATATTCTCACGAACTGTATATTCATTTTCAAGCTTATCAGATTTTACATATCCGAAGTTTTCCATTTGCTGTTCTAATTCTACTATAACCTTTATCTGAAGATATAACAATTACAGTATCTCCTTTTTTTACTCTATCTACAGTTTTTGCAATAAAATTTGTAGAAGATTTTACAGCTAAATCTGATGAAACAATAGCCTTTTTTTGTTCTCTATCTAAAGAATCCATAGTTATAACTTTAGTATCTGCTATATTTTCTATTTCTATATCATAAACATCTTTCATCTCAGATATTGGAAGATAAATATTATCATCTTTTCTTATTGCATGAGCATAAATATCTTTTTTAGACCCATTTATAATTATATTATTTTCTTCAAATCCAATCTCTGCTATTTTTTTATCATAGGTTGTAATTATTTTGTCTCCTTCTTTTTCTTCATATATATATTTATCAAAAAAATTAGCAACATCTTGTTTTGATAAATATATCACATCATCTTCTATTAAAATATCATTTTTTAAATTTGATGTTACATTTTTATTATTGATTACCAAATTAATGTTCTCATTATTATCTAATATTATATAGTCATTTGCTATAAAACCAATTATAAAAACAATAATAATTGCAAGTATTACAATTAATGTTCTTGTAATTATCTTTTTCTTTTTATTTAACTCTTTACTTGTAATTTTTTTCTTTGGCTTTTGTTCCTTATTTAACATTCTTCTTCCTTGTTCCATATACTTTCTACTCTCCTAAATATATTTTTTAATTTTATAAATATACTATATCATAAATTATCATTTTATCAAATATTTTTAAAAAATTTTTACTTTATTTTTTCATATTCCTTAAAATTTCTTTATTTTCACTTGTAATTCTAAAAGATTCAATCCCTTTTTGTAAAGCCTTGTTATATGTAAATTTATCTATTTTACTCGTTTTTAAATATTTAATTGTTTTATCAAAATACTTTATTAAACATATAGAAATTGCCCAAGCTATTGCCATTTGCACATAATATTCTTCATTTTGTACATTTTCAAATATTTCGAAATTTTGTTCTAGGTATGTTTCTTCTATGTAATAATCTAAAATCATAACAATTGCAAATCTAATTTCAAATTCTTTGTTTGAATTTAAATATTTTTTTAAAAATTCCCACATTTCTTTTTTATGCTTTTTAGTTATCTTTAAACCTGTACAAAATATGTCACAAGTTGCCCAATTATCTATTTTAGGAATAAAGGCTTCCATATATTTAAAAACCTTTTTTATATCTTCTTTGGAAAGACCAATTATCATTCCTTGTAATACTTTTTCTTCATAAAATTCATTATCTATATTTTGCAATAAGTATTCTATATCATATTTCTTTACTAGCTCTTTTGCATAGTTTCTTAATATTGGGGTTCTTACTCCTAAAATATTATTTGTATTTGGGCATAAATTGCTGTGAAATTCTTTATACTTTGAATCTGATAATCTTTTTAATTCTTCCTTTATTTCTATTTTTAGCTCTTCTTTCATATTAAATTCCTCTTCTTTTCAAAATTATATTTCTACATCTTTTAATATTTTATCTATTTTAGTTGTAAAATTAACTATAAATTTAGTAATGTTATAATATAGCCATAATACTTCTAAATTGTTTGAATTCAATAAAACATTTGGTCTAAAAATATTTCCTGTAGTAAATTTTATATATGCTTTGTTTTTCCTTATAATAATTTCAAATTGTATTTTATATAACAAATAAAAATTTAAAATGTCTTCCATAACATCATGTGTTAGTATTTGCAAAGATACAATCTCAGATTTAGAAAATACATCAAAGTATTTTTCAAAAGAATCACTATCTAATTCAACTTTGTTTTTGTTCTTTAATTTGTATTTATTTTTTTTAATAATAATATCATAAGGAATATTATTATTAAATTTAATATATGAAAAAACAAAATCTTCAATATATGAAATTACCTCTTTTTTTTGGTTACAATTTAATAAAGATATATTACTTATTTCTATAATAGAATCTCCGTTCTAAAACTCCTCCTATATAGTCACTACAATCAAGAGTGTTATATTTTTCTTTTTCTACAAATTTAGCTTCTTCATAATGATATAATGATGTCTCTTTTCCAGCATAATCATATGTTAAATTTCCATTTACCATTTTAACTAAACTTTCTATAATTGTCTTTTTATACTCTATTATAAATTTTTCATTTAATTTAATAAATTTGTTTGTAAGAATTATAGGTATTATTATAGCTAAAAGAAATAGCAGTTCAATTTTTAATTCCAAAAAATTGGCTAAAATAATTATTAATATAATTTCTACTGCAAGTGTTTCTATTAAGTAAGTAACGTATTTTAAAGCTTTTTTCCTCATTTCTTCTAAATGCTTACCATATTCCATTTCTAAATCTTTTTGTATTTCTCTAAAATAATGTGGAATTTGAGTTTTACGTATTTTTCTGAAACCTAATTTACGTCTAAATACTTTTGCCTCTGGATTTAAAAATAATATTATATTAATAAAAATTACAGCAAACATTAAAATAGTAGAAAAAATAATATCAAAGGTAGTTTTGGCATTAAAAAAAAGAAATATTACTAAACTTACAGATATAATAAAAAATATACTTTTTATAAAAATTCTAAATAATACTCTCATTTTTCCCTCTTTTTTATATTTCTAATTATGTATTAAATTATAACATTTTTGATATTTTTTGTCTATGAAATAAAAAATTTAATAAAAAATGAGAAATTAAGGTTTCCTTAAATTTCTCATTTTTTTAAGTTCCCTCTTATGTACTTTTTTATTATATGTAAATTTTAAAATTAGAAAAATTATTATAAATATTGTAGTTATTTTAGATTGTAAAATTTCAAGCATTATGCCTAAAATAGGAACAACTATTATAACCTTACCAATTATTTGATTTTTTGCCACATGTTCTTTATCTGGAAAAAAGTTATTATTTGACTTTGTTTGGTAAACTATTCTCCCCTCTTCTACTAATCTATCTATTACTTTATTTATTCTCACTTTACCGTTTTACTATATATGCGATATTATCATTTAAGTTTATATTTTCATTATTTTTATATTCTTTTACTACAACCAAAGAATTTTTTGGAATTTCTTCTCCCCCTAAATCACTTTTCATTGTAAATAAGCTAATTCCCAATAGATTAAAATAATCTATTTGTTTTATTGTACTGTTTAATAAAAATATTATATTTAATGTAATACATATAATAATAAATATATATATTATTTTTAATATTATTTCTTTATTTCTAGCTTTTTTTATAAATTTAATCTTTGTTTCTTTTTTCTTGTTCAATTTTCTTTTTTTCTCTCCTATATTCTTTTTTCTCTTCTTTTTTTATTTTAAAAAACAGTAGTATTAATAAAATTAAAACAATAACTAAAAACACTATTTTGTTTTCTAGAAATTTTATTAAAAAACCTAGTTTTGGTATTGTTAATATATTTTTTCCTTCTATTTGACTATATTCTATTTTTTTATTGTCTTCTAAATTGTTATTATCTCCTTTAGTTGTATATATTTTTTTGCCGTCTTGATTTTCAATATTTGTAATTCGGTGTGTAATAACATTTCCATTTTGTTTAAATGTTATTACATCACCTTTATTTAGTTCTTCCTCCGCTTCTTTTTTTACTATTGAAACATCAAAAGAATTTATAGAAGGTTTCATACTATCTGTTGTTATAATATAAGCTTTTAGCCCAAAGAAACTTATATCATCTATTTTATTTAAGCAAGAAATAAAGACTAATATAATATTATACAATAAGATTATTATAATTACATCTATTATCTTTTTAGCTCTACTTACATTTTTATTTCTCTTTCTTATACTTTCAATATCATATTTCATATTTTTGTTCCTTATTTTATAATTATGTATTCATATGCTTCTCCTACATATGTATCTTCATCATATAATTTAAATACTAATTTGTAGGTTCCTGTTTTTAAATTTTGTTTTAAGTTTAATACATAGTTTTGAACATTAATTGGATTATCAAATGCACTATATTCTTTTGGCTTATTAGTTGTATTTAGAGTATCTAATACATAATCTTGTAAATCAACTTGTTCATATTCTCTTGAATATATATCATTATATGTTCTTCTATATAAAGAAACTGTTATATTTGGGTCTGATAATGCTGATGAGTATTCTACTGTACTTACTAATGAATTATTTTTATCTAAAGTATTTCCTGTTTCTTTATCTACAATTTTGGCTTCATCATCTGTTATAACTTTTAACCCATATGATGAATTTATTATTCTAACATCTAACTCTATAGAATCTGATGCAGTTAAGCCATAATATATACCATCTGATGAACCAAATGATTCTATAACAATTTTATAGTCTCCTGTTGCCCATGTTGTATTATCCTTAGTATTTATTTTTATTCTAGCTAATACATCTGTTACTTTATCTGCTATATTTATTCTTGTTGTTCCATCAACTCTGGGATAATATTTTTGGCCATCTAATTCAAAATTAACTCCTAATAAACTATCAATATTTAATTTATTTCCATTTATATCATAAATAGATATTTTTATTCCTAATTTTTTATCAAAATACTGCGTATCATAAACTTTTTTAGAATCAACAATGTTTTGGGTAAATGTTGTTTCTACACTCAAGTTTAGCGGATTTCCTAAATAAACAGTTGTAGGTTCAATACTTCCATTTAACTTAATTGTTGCGTCCTGATTGACATATACTGAATATCTAATTACATCTCTTTGAATTCCTAATACTCCCACTAGAGTTTGACTTTCATCATTTCTTAATTCCATAAGCAGTGAATTATTTTGAATGTTTTTAGTAATATTAGTATCTGCAAAACTTACATGAAAAATAAAATTCTCATAAAGCAGGTTTTGATCTTGCACATAATAATTTTTACTTTCTTCTTTTTCATCATATTTTTGGTTTTCACTTCCCATTGCAATAAAATCACTTAAATTGTAAACATATTTATTTTGTGCTACATCATTACTAGTTACTATATAATAATAGTATTTATTAGTTACCATATCTAACATTGTTAATTTTGTATTTTCTGGGAAGCAATATGGTAATCCATTTTCATCAGTTGAAACTAGTACTCTTTTATCCATTGAAAAAGTTTCATAATATTTGCTTTGGTCAAAGTTTTCAAGTGTATGTGAAAAATAAACTGAAAAATCACTTTTACTTGTTATTGTAGTATCTGTTGATGTAAATAATCCGGAATTTTTGACCTGGAGTGATTGCTCCTTCATAGAAGTCATCTTGAAATAGATTACTAGATATTGTCACAACTATATCTATCCAAGATATTTCATAATTTAAATCATCTATTGGTGTTAATACTTGAATTCTTATTCTTACATCTCCTAATGCTCTTTTCTGGGTTATATTTTGTGAATGGTATAAACATAAGTTTAATGTTGGAGTGTAATTTGAATTATCTTTGTTATAATTTGTCGTTCCAGTATAACTTCCTCCGTCTTCTGTTAAAAATGTGGTTGTTCCATTAGTTTCCCATCCACTATTTCCTGTTTCTATTGTTAGTCCTAATACATTATTTGCTTTTTCTTCATCTGGTTCAATTGGGTTTATTTGGCTCGGGTCTACTAAAGTTACCCCATTTGCTAACCCTGGTGAAAATCCAGTAACTATATATTTTACATTAGGATTTGAAAAGCCTTGTAATAAAAGTTCATATGTTCCAAGTGTTATATACTTTGATGCTGTTAATGATACTTCAAATACTTTTACATTCATTTGTTCTCCAACAGTCCACATATAATATACGTCTGCATCTGGAATTGGGGTTATATAATTTGTTTTTATTTTTCCATCTTCATTATAATTTGTATAAAATCCATCTATTGTTATATCATGATTTGCCATATGTTGTCCCATTGCATATGAATTTGATATAAATGTTCCTTCATTTGTTATAGTATCTCCATTATTATATCCATGATAATACAAACCTGTACTTGTACTTGGATTCATTCTACTTGAAAATAATCCAAAAAAGAACATTCCATAAACTTCTCCATATGTTGTTACTTGTTCATTTGTTGCTATATTTAGGTTTTTTCCTTCTAACATATAGATTCTATTATCAACATTTCTAATTGTTTTACCTGAAGTTGGATCAATTGTAGCATAACCTTTTACTTCATTACCATTTTCGTCATCTACAACACTATCTAATTTTTTAAGTAAGTTTGCTCCATTTTGCAAATATAAAACTGAATTATTTTTTAGTTTTACTTCATCTACCCTACTTATTGAGAAAAATGTTGTTGCATATTCATTTGTTCTGTCTGTTGCACCTGATAGAGATATTGCTGAATTTATAATAGTTGCTAAATTTGCTCTTTGCAGAGACACATTAAACTTAGGCTCATCTGCAGTTCCATAATTTTTAATAGTTATATAACTTTCTCCACTTGTACTTGAGGCATTTCCTGAACCAAATATACTTCCTGTTATGTCAAAATTTGTATGACCATTTCCATCTATTAATATATCTGTTCCATCTGTTACACTTATAAATGAGAAGTCGTAGTTTTCATCTCCTGCTTCATTTGCTTCTCCTCCCCCAAATATTGTTCCTACAATATTTACATCTCCTATTTCTAAAGAATTATCTCCTACTGCATCATATCCTATTTTTGTAGATGTTGTTCCATATACTACTGATGTATTTGCTCCTCCATATACATTTCCACCTATTGTTGCTCCAACAATATTTACTTTACTTGAAGTATGATTTTCCGAAGTTCCTGTTGCTGCTTTATTTCCTCCTCCAAATACATTTTTTGTAACATTATTTTTAGTTCCATCCATGACTAAATTAGTATTTCCATATACTATAGCACTACTTCCGTTTCCTCCTGCATATAGGCTATTTCCTAAAGTAGAATCTTTTACATGGACATTTGTATTTCCTGTAACTGTTCCTTCATTTCCTCCTCCATAGACATTGTCTAAAACATTTGCATTTAGAAGATTTACATTTGTATTAGTGTTTACTCCTGCTTGGTTTCCTCCACCGTATACATATCTTTCAACTGGTCCATTTATTTGTACATTTGTTGCATTTGTGGTAGCTTGGTTTCCTCCTCCATATACATCTGTTATTTTTCCATTATTTATAGTAACATTTGTATTTTGGCATGTCCCACCAAGGTTATTTCCTCCATAGACATTTTTAATTGTTCCATTATTTATTAAAACATTTGAGGTGATTGTTTCTCCACCTTGGTTGTTCCCTCCGTAAATATTTTCATAAGTTCCTGAATTTATTTCTATATTACTTTTTGTAACTGTTCCATTTTCATTAGAACCACCAAATACATTTTTAGCATTTACTCCATTTCCATAAATATATGTTTCTGGAACTCCTGCCCTATTTCCTCCTCCAAATATATTTGGAATTTGATTTTGTGAATTTTGCAAATTTAGAGTAGTTTTAGTTGTATCTACTTGGTTTCCACCACCATATAAGGCTTTAGTAATATTTCCACCGTTTTATTGTAACAACCGCATCTAAGGTCGTTCCACCTATGTTGTTACCACCATAGATTGTATCTACTGTTCCATTTGTTGTTTCAATATTACTATTATTTACTGTTCCTGTTTGGTTTGAACCACCATATAAGGCTTTGGTATTTCCTCCTTTTACATAACTATTTGTTGTTTCTACATCTGCTGAATTTCCTCCCCCATATACATTAGTATTTATTCCTCCTAATATATTTACCGTTGTATTTGTTACTTTTGCCTGGTCTCCTCCGGCAAACACATTATTATTTGTTCCTCCATTTATATTTACGCTCGAAGTTGTAACAGTTGCTTGGTTTCCCCCTCCATAGACTGTTTCTTGTGTTCCACCGTTAATATTTACAATTGTATTTCCTTGTATTTGTCCAACATTACCGCCTCCATAAATAGCTTTGGTATGTGTTCCGGAATTAATATTTATGTTTGTATTTCCTTGTGTTAATGCTATATTTCCACCACCATATACTTGAGAGGTTAAATCTGCTCCAATATTTATATTAGAATTTCCTGTTAGTTTTGCCATTTCTCCATATCCGTGCAATACCTGCTCCTGCTCCGAATATTTCACCTGAAATTTTAGGTGTTCCTGTAATATCTATATTAGAAGTTCCTTCCATCTTGGCTAAATTTGGTCTAGATGAGTAATTGTATCCACAACCAGCTGCATATATATCTCCTTCTATTACAGGGCTTCCAGAAATATTTATATAACTATTTCCATATAGGGAACCACCGTCACTTGCTGTTACATTTGCATTTAAGTATTCTGTAAATCCATATCCACCACCGTAGACATCTTTCTTAATTGTTCCTCCTGTTATATTGATATTTACAGAAGTATCAAATTCCTCACCATAAGATTTGTATGGGTCTGAAGAATTTTGGCTATATCCTGTAACTCCTCCTGCTCCTGCGCCATAGATATTATCAGTTATTTCTCCACCATCTATATTGATTGTAACTTTTCCATAAAAATATGAATCACATGTATTTCCTGTATAACCATTATCAATACTTCCATCAGAATTAACTGCACTCATATTTCTTCCTAAACATCCACCATAAAGTTCTCTAATTGTTCCTCCTGTTACATTAATTGTGGCTGTTCCTAAAAATGTATTTTCTGGGTAATTCCAATTTCTTGGTCTTGTTGCTGAATCTCCTATACTACCTCCGATTAAACGGCCAACGCTTCCATTTTTTATATTTTGAATAACATTTGAATAGTTATTTCCTGCTGCCGAACCTCCTGTTAATAAGTTTATATCATAATCATAATTACCTTTTGTACTTGTTTTTATATCAACTGTAATTTCGACATTAAATGTATCTTCTTTTGAAGAACCCATGAAATCATGTGATGTAGTTTGTCCTTGACCTGATGAAGTTCCTGGGGTTCCACCACCTACTAATCTTCCAAATGTTCCACTTTGTATTACGATTTTTGAATTATTTCTAGGAAGTTTACTTTCATTATATTGTAACCATCCTGCAAAAAGGTGAACTGCTGGTGCATTTCCTCCGAGTAATCCTTGGTTTCTATTTGCACTTACATAATTTACCATTGTTACTCCTTCACCTATTGTTACACTATATCCTTGTGCTAGTAAATATAATTCATTTCCTTGCCCATACCAATTTAAATATTGAAATGTTGTATCAGCATTTAAGTATTTGTAAGTTGTACCGCCAAACCAAGAAGATTCAGAATAAATATATAATCCACTATTTTCGTAAGTTATTCCATTATATTTGCCTGTAATAGTTGCTGGTTTATTATATGTATTTCCTCGTTCGTCTGTATAATCATTATTAGATTGATACCTGTCCATAAAAACTATAATGTTAGTATTTCTAGTACCATTTATGTCTAATTTGCCGTAAGCTGTACTTAAAGTTCTTACAGGTGTTTCAGGTGTTAAGCCATCATTTCTATCATTTCCGCCATTATACTTTATATATATTACAGTTCTATTGCCATAAGCAAAACTATTTTCTACAGTCCACCTAGAATCTTTTTCATTTGTAGCTACTAATTTATATTCAATACCTTCTTCTAAACCAGTTAAAGTAAGTTCTGTTTTTCCTTCTAGAATTTCATCTTCACCAGTTATATTATTTACTATATACCACTGATAAGTATAATCTGATTTTGAAACGCTTTTTAAACCTACAATTTCTAAATTAGCAACTACGCTATCATTATTTTCATTTATGTCAAATGTTATATAAACTCCCGTTTTATAAACTATAAACTTTGTAACAGCATAATAACTACCATCAAATGTTAAAACTAGAATGTTTTCATCTTCTTGTCTATTTTCTTGTGGTGTATAAACCGTTCCTTTAATTGAAGAATCATCATTTCCGTTTTTATACCATCTTAAAGTGTATTCTCCAATTTCATATGGATCTGTTATTTCTATATTATAGGTGTCTTCTGGATTTTCGTTCATAGAAGTTGTTAGTCTTTCTTTAAATGAAAATGTTCCATTTTCATAAATCCAAGAAAGATATTTGTTACTTGTATTTACATTATTATTAAAAATATTTAAAATTGAGTTCATATCTGATGTATAAATACCTTTATTAAGACCTTGAACATAACCTATTTCAGTGTTTCTATTACTTATTCTTTGTCCTGTATTTCCTTGTGTTATGCTTCCATTAAATGTTGTACCATTTGCACTATAATTTGTATAATATAAATTATTTGCTGTTAAGTTTCCAGCATCATTACCATACCAAAGGGTAGCATATGTATCATAATCAGTATATCCAGTATTATTAATTAATGCTCC
>CALXUW010000009.1 GCA_944391795.1 uncultured Clostridia bacterium | reverse complement strand
TGTTCTTTTAATGATGTTGCTTCCATATCTAAACAATTTTCATTTTTAAAAGATTTGAAATTTTTAAAACTAAATCTTATTAACATCTTAAAATCCTCCTTTACTTTATATATTATATGCTAAAATTTTAAAAATATCAATATTTTTGAGATTTTTTCTCAAATATTATTGATATTTATTTAAAAAAACTATTAAATTCTAATTGTACTATATTTTCATATAGTAATGTAAACTGTGAATTAATTTGCCTATAATCATGATAATGTCCAAAATACCATTTCTTAAACTCACATTTTTCTGAAATTTTTTGCAGATAATCTGTTAAAATATCTTTTTTATAAGATGGATTTAACAATGTTTGTATGCTAGTAGGACAGCAATGAGAAATAATATAATAATTTTAGTCATTTCAGATTGTATTGAAAATTTATTCTCTTCAAATCTTGAAAAATCAGCATGTGTATCACCTGTAATCCAAACCATTGCTACTCCTTGAATTAATTTGTAAATATTTTTCTTATTTTCTCTTCTAAAATTTTCTTTTCTTCACTTCCTGTAGTGCTAAATCTAATTAACGGAACTTCGTACTTGTCTAATATCCTATCTTTTAATTTATCTCTTTCTTGCTGCTTTGTTCCTTCTTTATGATAATAATATCCATCAACTTCTATCGCTAAAACCATCTTTTTATCCATTTTATTAAATATTACAAAATCAATATGTGTCCAAACATTATTTGCATATGATTTTTCTTCTTCGTTTAATAAATCATCTTTTGCTAAGACATCTTTTAATGGAATATGAACAACTATATCTAAATTATCAAAGTTGTTCTCCTTTATAACTTCCTCTATTAAGTTATATGTTAAATTTTCTGAATCATAGTCAGATATTCGCTTTTTATTTTTCAAATATTCCATACGTTCTTTTCTATTTTCTTTATACAGCATATCATATATTGATTTTGTTTTGCTTTCTACTACTTCGAAATTATTATATTGAATATATTTTATTAAATCATCTATGTTAGTGCCTACATTATTTTTGCTATCTGATACGACTACCCTTAAAAATCTTTTAGCTCTTGTTACAGCAACATTTAACATTTTAGGATCATCAACAAATTCTCCTATTTCATTATCTACGGTTGTTAATATTATTGCTTCTTCTTCTCTACCTTGAAATTTATGTATTGTATCTACCTTTAATTCTGTTCCAAATCTTGTTTCTAATTCCTTCTTTTGTTCTCTGTACGGAGAAATTACACCTATATCTTTTATAGTTATTTTTTCTGTAAGTTTCGGTATTATCTCTTTTTCTATAATATCTATTTGTCTAATATTCTTATGTCCTCTCGCATGATTACCTTTTGCAGAAATATATGCCTCTAACACATTATTTTCTCCTTTATCTTCTGTCATTATTATTAAATTTCCATCATAAAATTTTTTATTACAAAATTGTATAATCTTAGGATGACATCTATAATGTTCTTGCAATAATTTCTTTGGAGCATCTGTTACTGTATTGCTTACAGATGATAAAAAACTATGTTGTAAATAATCATAATTATTTGGTATCATATATTTCTTTGAAATTTCCTCTATTTTATTTTTATTATCTGTTGTAATAACATTAGGTAATTGTTTTAAATCTCCTACAATTACAGCATTTCTTGCTACAGATAAAGCTAAAACTCCTGTAATTAAATCTACTTGTGATGACTCGTCCATTATAATATAATCAAACATATAATTTTTATTTAAACACTTTTTAATTGAGTGAGTTGTACTAAAAACAATAGGATATTCTTCATTGAATTGCTTAGAATTATTATATAAGTCTTTTATATCATATATTTTTCTTTC
Organism: uncultured Clostridia bacterium; assembly: GCA_944391795.1. Lineage (GTDB taxonomy): Bacteria > Bacillota > Clostridia > TANB77 > CAG-508 > CAG-269. Next base: position 1,135 of record CALXUW010000009.1, on the reverse strand, counting down.
TACCTTCTGACTATATCTCTTTCTTAAATATTCATTTAATAATTTTATAGAATCATTTATTAATATATTTAACTTGTTATTGCCCAATTTTTCTAATTGTTTACTATTATTTTTTATTGTATTTTTCAATTCCATTTCTTTTACTATAAAAAATAATCTATTATAACAGTTTATTATATCTTTTCTTTCTCTTTTATAAAAATCTTTTTTCCCTATTCCATATAAAAATTGAGATTTTATTCTAAACCACAAATTTATTTCTTGTAATTCTTCATACTCAACTTTCAGTTTCATTATTATTTTAGATGTTATCTTTTTTATATTCCTAATTTTAGGGATATTTATATTATTATCATGATGTCTATTAAAATATTGATGTTGTAATGTTATCTCATTTAATTCTTCTCTTAATTTAGCTATGCTGTTTTGAATATCAAATATCTTAGTAATATTATGGTTTAATTCTAATATTTCATTTTGTATAGAATATTCATTTTCTAGTTTATCTTCAAATTTAGGATATTTTCCTGTTTGATTATTTATAAAATCTTCTTTATTTTCTCTCTTTCCTAGTCTTGCACATAGATAATCCAGATGATATTTTTGTAATTTTTCATATACATTATCTGTTGCGGCATTGTTATTTGAAACAACAGCAACAGTTTGTCCATTTTTTACTATATTTGCAATTATATTTAATATTGTTTGAGTATTACCAGTACCTGGAGGTCCCTCTATTATGCTTATTTGACTACTCATAGCATTTCTTACTGCTTGGAATTGCGACTTGTTTGCTCCAAAAGGAAAAATAATATTATTTAAATTTACATTCATTTTGTATATGCCTGTTTTTGGATTTAAATATTTATATAAAGCAGTATCGCTAGATATGAAATTAATTCCTTCATATTCATCAGTAAGTAATGATTTTCCATCTTCTGTTTTTACACTTACAACCTTAGAAATTTCTTTATAATAATCAAATTTATTAATTGATAATGTTTGAGACTCATTATTTTTTACTAACTGTAAACTATATTCTGAAACTACAATAGATGTACCATCTCCAAAAAATAATTTACAAATACTTTCAAATTTTAATATCTTTATAACATTATATACATATCCTTGATTT
>CALXUW010000008.1 GCA_944391795.1 uncultured Clostridia bacterium | reverse complement strand
CCAAGAAACTTAGCAAAATCTGTTACAGTTGAATAATTTTTTAACATTTTTTATAATTTGATTTATTCTTAGAGAAACCCTATGTTGTTAGAGTACAAAGGGTTTCTTTTATTTTACTAACTGCTAAATAATTCTATTAAATTCTAATAAAATCTACTTATTAATATACATACAATATACATACAATATACAATAACTTTTTTTATCTAAATTAAATCTATTGTTGCAATTAATTCTTCTATCGTTTTATGTGTATAAACATCTTCTGTTATGTCTTTTGAACTATGCCCTACAATTCTTTTTACACATAATTTATTCGCTCCGGCGCTATCCAATAAACTAATTCCAGTATGTCTACACTCGTGAGGTGTATGGTCCATTTTTAATTTTTCCATTATATTTTTAAATTTTTCTCTTCTATAATTTTGATGTTGCATCTGTTCACCTTTATCATTAGTAATAAGATATTCATTATTAGGGTTGTACCATTTTTCTATAAAAGGTAGTATTTTCTTATTTATTGGAATTATTCTATCTCTTCCAGCTTGTGTCTTTATTCCACCTATCATATATCTTTCTTTTAAATGAACATTTTCAGTTTTAATTGTAACTAATTCTCCTATTCTCATACAAGTAAAAATCATTATTAGAACAGTATCTACATATTCTAATTTATCTACATATTTAAACAATTTGTCTATTTCTTCTTGTGTGAAAATTTTCTTCTCTTCTCGTGGAGATGGTTTTCCCAAATCTACATATCTGGAATACTCTTTTTCGACAATATCATTTTTTATTGCATATCTAAATAGTTGGCTCATTAATAATTTTGTCATCCTTCTTGTTGGGTAAGGTTTTCCTAAATTATCTATAATTCCTTGTAAATGATTTAATCTTATATCTATAAATCTCATATTATGAATTTCCTTACAGTATCTAAAAGCTAAATCATAATGTTCTATTGAAGTTCTACCTACTTTTTGAAAATGTTCGCTGGACCATTTATCATATAATTCCTTAAAAGTTATTCTTGCCGTATCTATATCATAAGGATTAGCGTTGTATTCTGCTAATGCTATTTCAGCTTCTTGTTGTTTTTCAAAATATCCTATATATTTATAAATTTGCTTACCTGTATCTTTATCATATCCTTTTGTTACACGAACTTGATATGGCTTTCTTCTATTTCCCTTTAATTTAATTACTGAACCGTACCCACTAGGTTTCCTCATTTTCTCCCTCCTTCCCGCAAAATTAAGCCATATTTTTAGCATTATAAAACACCAGTTCAAGTTTGTAAACCTTCTGTCCCAATGTATTCAAAAAATAGTTTGGGTGAAATATGATATGAGTATCTACTACTACCCGGCAATTTTTCTGCTACTCCAAACGGTAAACTTCCATTTTGCAAACCTATTCTTACAAATTGTTCATGTTTTCCCATTATTCTTGCTACTTCTTTAACACTTATATTCTTTTTTTCTGTACTTGTTATATTCATTTTCAAATCATTCCTTTCATTATTTTTCTGTGTAATCAGATTTATTTTTCTAGTCATTTAAGATATTTGTTAATATAATTTTATATCTAATATCTTAAATGACCTCTGTTTTTATTCTAGTTATTCTTTTCAAACTCCTTCATCATTTTTTTAATTTCTTCTATTGGTGGTTCTTCTGTATCATTATTTTTACTTAATTCTTCTCCTTCTTTTATTTGTTTTTCTACCTCTGCATAAAATTCTTCTCTTTTTTTAACAGACATACCAGTAGATACCATTGACAAAAATTCTTCTGTTCTTTCTTTTCTTTCATCTTCTGAAAGTTCCTTTTCTACTGGTTTCATAGGAAAAGCAAACATTCTAGCATTTTTCCCTCTGAATTTTTTCTGTACTGTATTTTCTAAAATATTACCTTGTTCATCTCTTTTAGGAATTATATATCCTCTTTTAGCAAATTCTCGTACAATTTTATTATAACTATATCCTGATGATTTCAATTTATCTTCTAAAATGTATCTATGAATATAATAAACATTATTTTGATATAATCCAAAACTTCTTGAAGTAGATGTCTTTTCTACTACATCTTCTTCTGTTTCTAATCTTGGGTCTTCAAAAGAAAAATACTCTTTATATTTGTCAAATGATTTGTGATTTGACAATATCCAAGACTTGATATATTCGTAACATTTATCAATAATATCAATATCCTTTTGACTTTCAAGATTACTTAAAATCTCTTTTCCCATTTTTAAAGAACTATCATTTTCTTTATTTTCCATAATCTCTTCTTCTACTATTATGTCCGCTAAAACAACTAAACTAACTGCCGTTAAATAACTTCTAATATCATTATTAGTTGATTTTTCTAACTCTTCTTGAATTTGTTTTAATTTTTTCTTTAAATCACGATAGTCATCTTTTGAATATTTTTCTATTATTACTTCTATAAATTTTTTACCTGCTGTACCGTAGTAATTAGATACTATTTCATAAATATTTGAAGCTGATTTCTCATCATAATCAAATGGACTGCCCTCGATTTCTAAACAACGAGTTTGAACACCAGTTGTAGTATTATTTGTGCTAATAGTTTCCTCACCAGTAGCCAGTATAATTGTTTTCCAAGTGTTCATTTGTTGCACTCCACCCGATTTGTTTCCTCTTATCTTCGATATTCCAGAGGATAACATATATACTAACTTTTCAAGTTCTGTTTGAGATTTATTAACTTGCTTTTCATCTAGACCGTAGCGGTAAATCATTATAGAAACCAGCTAATCTCTCGATACCAACAGCTGTTGTATTAAAAGTTGTAACTAAATCAAAAGAATTTCCCCATACAGACAACGCAGCATATAGTGCAGCACTTTTCCCAGCTCTACTATTCCCCCAATTAAAAACCATAAATATTCTATGTCCTAATGGAGTTAATAAAACTGATGCAAACGAAGATGCTAAAATAAATCTAAATAAATTATTTTTTCTATATGGATTTATTTTTTCTTTCCACTCTTTTAATGTTCCTTTTTCTGTATATGCTTTTATCCATTTACTTAATCTATAATCCATATCTATCACAAATGGAGAGTTTTTACTAAATGGTACGAAGAAGTTATCTCTCCAACCTAATTTACTAACTGATTTTATTTTAGGAATATTTTCTTCATTTTCTGCTTCTAAATTAGCAAAATATTTGATAAACATTTTTGAATTTGTTGTATTTACAGGTAAACCAAAATTAGCCAATTCCATTATTCCACTATATATTTGTTGTTTTGAAAATACCCCTGTTTTCCATTGTCCATTTTTTCTTAATGCAATTTCTATCTTTTCTTCGTCTGTATCTACATTTTGAATTATCTTTATTGGAACTACTAAAAGATGACTTAATCTTTCTGTTTGTGAGCCTGTATCATAAAATATTTTCCCATCTTCTGTTACGAAAAATGGTGGTGGTATTTTATAATGATATTCTGTATCATTTATCTTCAAATCTATTAATTGATATCCATCTTGCTCTTCATCTTCTTTTTTGTCTTTTATACCAGTTATTTTCTCTATATCTTCTTTTTCTATTTCTTTAAATTCTTCATCTGTATTTTTTTCTTCTTTTTCTGTCATAGTGTTGTTAATTTCGTTTTCTACTACTTTTTTCTTTTTTGACATTTTCTCTTCTCTCCTTTATTTTTATTTGAGAATTTAAGTATATTTCAACTTAAATTCTCATATTCTTTAATAAAACTTTATTCTTGGTTTTGATAAAGTCGTATCAATTACAGAATTCTTTTCCAAAGAATTTTCTATGTCGGATAAATTTCCGGAAAAAGCATAAAGTTTTGCTTTTTCGTCAATTTCTCTAACACCTTCTTTTTTCATATATACTGGACTTATTTCGATTTCTGATAAGTCTACAAAGCCCATCCTATATGTTTTTCTTAAATCAAACTCTTTACATTGTGTTGCAGTTACTATAACTCTCTGTAAACCACATTTGCAGAAAAGTTTGATTTCATCTTTCACTTCATCAAAGAACCCCCATATAGAAACTAGCATTTCTTCTTGAATTGTATCATCTATGTATGCTTTTGTTTCTACTGTTTTATTTCCAGCAAACCTTATTTTTAAAGTTGCCATTTCTCCTTCCTCTCTATTAGTTATCTCTTCAAGATAACCGATGAATTCTTTAATTCTTCTTAATTCTCCATTATGTTCTACTAATAGTGCAGAATCTTTTTTATTTCGTAATGCGTGAACAACATTTGCATTATATATTGACATGACATTTTTATATGGCATTTTTATTCCTCCTTTATATTCTTTTTTTGTAATTGCAATTACATTAATAGTATACTTTCTATTTGGTTGGTATAAATAGGTAACAAAAAATTTTTTTAAATAAATTTACCAAAAATCATGATAAACTCTATAAATACTTGACTTTTTATTTATATTGTTGTACAATTTTTTTAAAAAAGGAATAAAAAGAATATGAATTTTAATTTGAATATAACTTCCAGAGATGATTATTTCTTTATATTTAATTCTGTTAAATGTAAAGAACTTATTATTACAAAAAAAAAAAATTATATTAAAATCAGAAGTTATAAGACTTTAACAAATAAAAAAATAATTAATAAAAATACAGTTGGAAATATAATGATTAATTTACTTAACAACTATAATGTAATAATAGAACTATTACAAAAGTACAAAAACTTTTTAGATAGTTTAGATACCAATAAAGATAGTATTAGATTAGCTTTTGAAATTTTCTCATCACTATATGATAATTTGTTAAAACTATCTTCTTCGACTTTTATTATAATTAAATACATAAATAAAAGTTTGTGGCATTTTTTAAAACTAAAAAAGTTAAGCGGTAGTATGGTTGAAGTGCAAAGTATAAGTTATGTAGAACAGTGTAGTATAATTATTGAGCAACAAATTCTAGGTTTTAAGCATTTAAAATCTAATGTAGAAAAAATATATAGTAGAATTAGTACAAATAAAAAAGGTTATGTTAAATATGAAAACCCAATTATACACATTCCTATATGTACAATAACATATAAAAAGAAAAAAAATAAAAGTATTCCATACCTATATAAATATCAAATCTCGAACTTACAAGATTTCTTTAATGTTTCAATTTATTGTTTATCCTTAACTAACTACAAAATTTATAAGTGTGATATTTGTAATAAATACTTTACTAATAATAAAACACGAAAAACTTGTAGTGCAACTTGTTATGAAAAAGCCGAGAAATTGCGTGAAGAAAAAAATCGTACTAAAAAAATGATTAAAAATTTAAAACCTGTAAATCAACTTTATAATAGAATTACAAGTTTTTACAATAGAAATTTAAAAAACAATAAATCAAAACAATTAGTAAGAGATAATATGCGTAAAAAATTTGAAAATAGTTATAATCAAAAAATAACTACATTAAATAATCGTTATTCCTCATCTTCTTGTAAAGGTTATCAAAACGAACTATTAAAATTTCTTGAAAAGGAATATCTTAAAATTCAAACAACATTTCCCAATAAAAAATATGGAAATACTAACCACTCAAAGAATAAAATTATATCAGAAAAATAACCGTTACTTTTGTTACCGTCCCAAAAGTAACAGTTATTTTTTTATTATAAACTAAAATTCATATATGTTTTATCTATATTTTCTTGATTAATTCCTATATACCTTAAAGTAATCGAAGGACTAGAATGATTAAAAATAACTTGAAGTAGTGCTACATCATGAAACTGTTGATAGTGCCAATATCCAAAAGTTTTACGCATTGTATGAGTTCCTATTTCAGTCAAACCTATCTTTTCTCCCGTTTCTACTATTATTCTATATGCTTGTGTAGTAGTTATTGGTTTATTTTCTCCTTTTCTACTTTTAAATAAATATTCCCCTTGTGTCATATTTCTTGTATATTTCTCCATTTCTACAAGTAAATCATTA
>CALXUW010000007.1 GCA_944391795.1 uncultured Clostridia bacterium | reverse complement strand
TCTTCATAAATTAGCATGAAGAACTTTGTGGAACTATACGAAAGTATTATACCATATATTTTAACAATTGTAAACAAAAAAGAAAAACAAATTTACATAACTTTCATTTGTTTTTCCTTTTATTTTTCAATTTTTTTATTTTCCTATTTTAATTGTTTCATAACTTCTTCTGCGAAGTTTTCTTCTTTTTTCTCTATACTTTCACCTTTTTCAAATCTAGCAAATTCTATAACTTCTGCATCTTTTTGTTTTAGTAATTCTGATACTTTGATGTCTGGATTTTTTACAAATGCTTGGTCTACTAAACAAATTTCGCTAAAGAATTTTCCTATTCTTCCTTGTACTATTTTTTCTGCTATTGCTTCTGGTTTTCCTTCATTCATTGTTTGTGCTTTTAAGATTTCTTTTTCTTTTTGAATTCTTTCTTCTGGAACTGATTGTTCATTTAGATATTCTGGTCTTGCTGCAGCTATTTGCATACATATATCTTTTGCAACTTCACTGTCTCCTTTTGCCATATTTACTAATACTGCTATTTTTCCGTCACCATGAATATATTTTTCTATTAAACCTTGTGTTTCAAATCTTGCAAATCTTCTTATACTTAGGTTTTCTCCTATTGTTGCTATTTTTTCAACTAATACTTCATTTACTGTTTTTCCGCTAACTTCTATTGATTCTTGGTTTAATAATTCTTCTACATCTTTTGGATTTTTTTCAACTACTTGTTTTGCTACGTTCATAACAAAGTTTTTAAATTCTTCGTTTTTTGCAACAAAATCTGTTTCTGAGTTTACTTCTACTATTGCACCTACTTTTTTGTCTTCTGAAACATATGCTTCTACTAGACCTTCTGCTGCTACTCTTCCTGATTTTTTTGCAGCTTTTGCTATTCCTCTTTCACGTAATAATTCTATTGCTTTTTCCATGTCTCCATCAGTTTCTGTTAAAACTTTTTTGCAGTCCATCATTCCTGCTCCTGTTTTTTCTCTTAAATCTTTTACTTGGCTTGCTGTAACCATTTTGTTTTTCCTCCCTTTTATATATTAAATTTAAAGACACATCTTAATATTAAAATAATAGTTTTTTACTATTTAATTTAAGATATGCCCCTTTCTTACTTTATTTTATTTATTTTCTTCTTCTTGCTCTTCTACAACTTCTTCTATACTTGTAGGTTCTTGATTTTCAGATGTTTGTTCTTCTGTTTCTTGGATTGTTTCAAAGCTTTCACCTTGTTTTCCTTCGATTACTGCATTTGCTATAACATCTGCTATTAATTTTACTGCTCTTATTGCATCATCATTTCCTGGTATTGGATAGTCTAATTCTTCTGGGTTGCAGTTTGTGTCTACTAATCCTACTACTGGAATTCCTAGTTTTTTAGCTTCTAATATTGCTATTCTTTCTTTTTTTGGATCTACTAAGAAAATTACTCCTGGTAAAGAATCCATTTCTTTTATTCCACCTAGGTTTCTTTCTAGTTTTTCCATTTCTTTTTTAAGTAATATTACTTCTTTTTTAGGTAATACATCAAATGTTCCATCTTCTTGCATTTTTTCTAGGTCTTTTAGTCTTTGTATTCTTTTTTGGATTGTTCCAAAGTTTGTAAGCATTCCACCTAACCATCTTTGGTCAATGTAATACATTCCACATTTGATTGCTGCTTCTTTCATTCATTCTTGAGCTTGTTTTTTTGTTCCTACAAATAGAACTGTTTTTCCTTCTTCTGCTTGTTCTTTGATAAAGGCATATGCTTCATCTAATTTTTTTGATGTTTTTTGTAAATCGATGATGTGAATTCCATTTCTTGCTTGAAATATATATTCAGCCATTTTAGGATCCCATCTTCTTGTTTGATGTCCAAAGTGAACACCTGCTTCTAGTAATTGTTTCATTGCAACTACTGCCATTTTTTATTCCTCCCTTTTTTGTTTTTTCTTCCACAAAGTTCTTCGTTTTATCCGGACCTTTTTTGGCACTTCCTTTAAAACTCGCTATTGTGTGATTAATACGCATAATATTGTATCAGATTTTTTAGATAAAATCAAGGGGTATTAAACATTTTTGGAGTAAATAATAGCCCTTCTTAATATAAAATAAATGAGGAAGCGTGAAGTTTATGTAACGAGAGGCTCATTTATTTCATATTTAGAAGGGCTTTATTTACGTATTGAGCCGAGGAATGGAATAAATTTTATATAAATATCATCCCCCGAATACCAGTTTATTTTAGATGTAAATCGTAACCTTGTTCAAATGCTTTTATATCTTCTAATATGAGACATGGATTTTCTTTTCTTATTTCTTCTTCTGTTTTATTTTCTATTTGTGCTAATCTTCTTTTTACATATTCATCATATTTTTCTCCATACAATGATTTTTTACTTTCTGTGCCAAACGGTTTAGATACTGAATATCCCATTCCGCATATCCTCAAAATCTTGCTCACTTAAATTTTTATATATGCTTCTTTTTACTGTAATTATTGCTTCTAGTATTTTTTCTTTTGGGATTAAATTATCTATTTTTGCTTTAAAATATTCTATAAAGATTTTACTTGTTTCTTCATCATATATATCTAGATTAGCTATTTTTTTATAAAATTTTGGATCTAAAAATTTTATTAAATTATAAAATTCTTCTTCTGATTTAGCTGTTCTTAATAAATGTTGCATTAATTCTTCTGGCGTTTTGGCGGTAAAAAAGCTATCATATTCCATAGTTCTAGAATTCATCTTTACTCCGTTTCTTCCTTCTTTTGTAGTTAATAGAAATTTATTGTATGAGCTTCTGTCTCTTTCATAGTTTTCATTTTTTGATTCTGCTTTATTACCTTCCCATGTTGGGTCTAATATGTAAAATCCATCTATTCCATATTTTTCATCTACTAAGTTTATGTAATTTCTGGCATGATTTCCACCTTTTTTTGTTTCTAATCTTATATATGCACAAGGTAACCTTAGCCTACTTGCTATGTTTACAAATAAATCTGCATAACCTGCACAAACAATATAATTATTGTTTAAATATTCATATAGGCTTCTAGAATCTGTATGATTTTTCCCTTTTTTAAATGGTTTTATATTTTTTACTATATCATAAATTGCAACTGTTTGTTCTAATGGACTAAATCCTTTTTTCTTTATTTCTTCTGCTATTAAATTTAAAAATTCTTCATCTTTTAAAACTTTTTCTAATGGAATATTTAAATTACTTTCTTCATATCTAAAATTTATATTCACATTATTTTTAGCTAATTCTTCAAAATATTCTAAATTTTCTGTTATTTTTAATTCATCAAACTTCCTTCTATGTAAAATGATTGTAAGTGGATTATTGATTTTATTTGCTTTTATATATTCTAATGCTTTTTTTACATCTTCTATACTTTCTAAATCAACAACTAATGTATCTAAATTTTCTCCTTCTAAATACATATTATCTCCTAAAAATGTTGTATCTATATCTTGCGATTTTAAATATTCTATTTCTTGATTTTTCATATTGTCTGTTACTATGCAAAAATATGGGCTTGCTTTTTCTAATTCTCTCATGTATGGTATAAATTCTAATATGTTTTTTTCCATTCTTTCTTCTAAAATAGTTCTATACCTTTTTATATCTTTTTGGTTTAACTTTAGATCTGGTAAAATTGCTAATATATTTTCTATTGTTCCTTCTTTGATAATTACTTCTCGCAGATTAGCTTCTATAAATTCTTCTTCTAAAATATTTTCAATTCCGTTTTTAGTTGCTACATATTTTGCAAATTTATTTTCTTCATCAAAATTATTTTTTAGCATGCTATAGTGTCTAATCATAATTTGTATTAACCTTGGATCTTCATCGAATTTATATACCATTTTACTTAAGTCATTAAAGATGTAGTATAGTATTTTTCTTATATTTATATAATTATAGGCTATATTAAGTAATTCATTATTGTTTTTTAATATATTTGTAAATTCATCTATATTATTATCGCAATAGTTATTATAAAATTCTATTAAATATCCACCTTTTGTTTTTATTATTAATTGTTTTTCATATTTAAATATTTCTTCTTCATTTTTAAATTCTTTTATGTATTCTTTATATCTTATAAATTTTCCTACTGTTAATTTATTGAATTTATATCCTTTTTTTATTGCGAATTTTATTGTTTCATTATTTAATTTTTTATTATCAAAAGTTTCTATTATATTAGGATTTTTAATTATTAAAATTTTGTCTATAATATTCATATATTCACCTTTTAATTTGCTTAAATTTTCAAATCTAATTTGTTAAAACTGAACCAATTATTCCCGAATCATTTCCTAAAATTGCTGTTTCTATCTCTATATTTTTTCTTTCATTAAATAGATTTCCTGGTTCTAGAATTTTGTTTTTTAGTCTTTGTAATAAAATTTCTTCAAAATATATAAAACTTCCACCAATTCCTATCCCTTCTGGTTCAAATATATTAATTAAGTTTGTTAGTCCTATATTTAAATAGTCTATATATTCTTCTATTACTTGTTCTATTTGTTTTACTCTTTCATCTTCCTTAGTTCTTTTGGGTTTATTTTCTTGTTTATCAAGTTCATTTTCTTGTTTTTTGCTGTTTTTTTCATAATTTATCTCAATATTTTTTTCTAGATTTTTATTTTCTTTATATTTATTTGCTTCTCTTATTATATTTAATAAATCTTTGCCACTTGTTTTTTCATCATATCCTAGTTTTTTTCTTAAATTATCTTTAAAAGCTTTCATTGATGCATATTTTTCAAAACAGCCAAATTTTCCGCAATTGCATAGTTTTCCATCTTTTTCTATTATCATGTGTCCAAATTCACATCCGAGGCATTGAACCTGTGTCTAATAATTTATTATCTATAATTACAGCTCCACCGATTCCTGTGCCTAAACTTAAAAAAATACTTCTTGAATATTTTCTTAGACATCCTAATTTATTTTCTGCTATTGCAGCACATTTTGCATCATTTCTGATTTTTATTGGATATTTTATATATTTATTTAAATTATCTACTATTTTATAGTTTTCTAATTTTAAATTTACAGATTTTATTACTTCTTTTTGAGTAACTGTACCAGGGATGGCTATTCCTATGTTTGTTATTTTATACTTTTTTTCTAGGTTTTTTACATGTTCTATTATGTAATTTTCTATTGTTTCTTTTATATATTTTTTTTCTTGGGTCATTAATCTTTTTTCGACTTTTTCTAATATTTTGCCTTCGTTGTTAACCACTCCTATTGCTATATGACTTCCTCCTAAATCAATTCCTATTTTCATAAAATATTTCTTCCTTCCTTTTTTATTTTATATACTTTAATTTATTTTAGATGATGATTTTTATTAATTTATAAAAAGAGAGTTTTAATTAGTACTTTATTTTCCCAAAAAAATCTCTCTTGTATTTTATTATAATTATATTTAAATTTTAATCTTAAACACCATAAGCCGAAAACAAGAAATTTCCCATATAAACTTGTACACATGGTACTAATACAACTAATACGAAGAATATTAAAACAACACCTACTATTGCATACACAATTTGTGGTAGAGCTTTCATAATCTTTGTCATTATATTGTCTATATCAATTTGCATATATTCAACTAATTTTTCCATCATTTCTGGTAAGTTTGTTTGCATTCCTATTTTTAACATTTCTGTAATCATTGGTTTTGCTAAACCTGATTTTTCAAATGGTTCTATCCATGAAGAACCTATAAGTATATTATTTATAGATGTTTCTATTATTGATAACATTACATAGTTTTGTATTACGTTTTTACTAACTTCTAGCGCTTCTTGTATTCTCATTCCATTTTTTAAATTTAAAAGCATTGCCTTCATTAATCTTGAAAAATCAAGTGCAAATATCAATTCACCGAATATTGGCATTTTATATTTAAAGTAATGGAAATTATATTTTCCCTTTGGAGTGTTTATATAAAAGATAATTAATGCAACTATTGCAACTAAAATCATTGTTGGAATAAACCAATATTCTATAACATCATTTACGAATCCTTGGAACCATAATGTTATTGCTGGTAATTCTTCTTCTGTTCCTAATTCGTCAAATATTCCTTGTATTGCTGGTATTGCAAATAGTGTTCCTACAATTAGCATTACTAGTAATAAAGCAAATTGTATGATATTTGGAATAAATATTGATTTTAATTTTTTGTTTAATGCTTCTGTCTCGTCTAAATATTTTACTGCCTGTTCTAGTGAATTTGCAAGTGAACCAGAAAGTTCTCCTACTTTTATCATATTTATATATATATATGGAAATATATTAGAATAATATTCCATGGTTGTATACATATATTCACCAGCTTCAACACCTGCTAATATATCTTCTAGCACTCCTCTGAAAGATATATTTTCTGTACTTTGTATTATTGTATCTAAAGCGTGTATATTATTAAAGTTAGCTTTTTTTAATAAATAAAAGTTTTGGGTAAATACAACTATGTCCCTTTGTGTTATTTTTTCAGTTTTGGCAAAGTATAAATTTACTTTTTCTTTTGTAGTTAATGTTTTCTTTTTTGTTCCTAACTGAGTTGTATTTACATTTTTCATTATTTCTTGTATATCTGTAACATTTTTTTTCTTTTTCTTCGGTTTAGATAAACTGTTATATTTTATTTGCTCTATTGATATTGGTAATAAGCTACTATTTTTTAATGATTTTATTAAGTTTTGTCTACTTGTAGCTTCTACTTTATTTCTAACTATTACCCCTTTGTCTGTTACAGCTTTATATACATAAGTAGGCATTTTTTTATCCTCCTATTTTATCTCTTTTTATTTTCAATTGCATTATAGTTCTATTTAAAATTTCTATGTTCTTTTCTTCTATTTGTGATTTTGCTGTATCTAGGCTAATTTTATCTTCAACAAATAATTTTGCTAAAGAATTTATTAAACCTATACTTCCTTTTTCAGAATTACTTTGAATTGCATCTTCTATTTCTGATACACTTAGTTTGTCTTTTCTAATTATTCCTGCAACTATATTGTCTACTACCATTACTTCTGGAACTAAAACTAATTTTCCTGATTTTCCTTTTAGTAATCTTTGTGAAACGACTAATTTTAGTAATGATGATAATAGATATTTTATAGTTGCTTGATCTCTTACTTCATAGAAGTTTATCATTCTATCTATTGTTTCTGCACAAGATTTTGTATGAAGTGTACCTATTACTAAGTGTCCTGATTCTGCCATTTCTATTGCTGCTTCCATTGTTAGTTTGTCACGAATCTCTCCTATTACTAGTATATCACAGTCTTCTCTTAAAGAGTTTTTTACACCATCACTAAATGTTAAACTATCTCTTCCTTTTCCAACTTCTTTTTGTACTATTAAAGATTTTTTAGAGGTATGTTTATATTCTACTGGGTTTTCTAATGTTAGTATTTTTTTGTTTTGATTTTCGTTTATATAGTTTATTAATGCATTTAATGTTGTACTTTTACCAGAGTTTGTTTTACCTGTAACTAGCATTAATCCTTGTGGTTGATATGTCATTCTTCTTACTATATCTGGTACTCCTAAAGATTCATATGGTGGTAATTCATTTTTTATAAGTCTTAGAGTACAAACTGGGACATCATCTGAAAGTGATATATTAACCCTTAGTCTTATATTTTTATATTCATATGACATATCTAGTCTTCTATTTGTATTAAATACTTCGTCTTTGTCTACATTTCCTTTTACTAAATAATCATATGCTTCAAATAAATCATCTTGAGTAAGTATTTGGCTATTTTCTACTGGTACTAAATCTCTTTCTATTCTAAGTATTGGTTTATTGTCACATATTAAATGTACATCAGAAGCATCTAATCTTATAGCTTCATCTAATATTTTATCTAGATTCATAATTTCCTCCTTAGTTTGCTTAAAATAACTGTTTTAAGCACTTAATTTTAAGTTTAATATATTAGTAATCTTCTATTTAATTCTTCTAGGTTGGTGTGTCCTTCTATAATTTTTTTAATTCCGTCGACTACTAATGGTTTATAGTTTGAATCTTGTAATGCTTGTCTTTTTATATCTAAACTTGACTTTCCGTTCATTATTGATTCTTTTATTTCATCTGTTAAGTCTAATATTTCAAATATTCCTATCCTGTCATAATATCCAGTATTATTGCAGTATTTACAACCTATTGCATCATATGTTGTCCTACTTAGGTCAAATTCTACACCATATCTTTTTGCTATTGCTGTTATTATTCTTTTTTCTTCTTCATTAAATTTTCTTTCTCTTTTACATTTAGGACATAATCTTCTTACTAGTCTTTGAGAAATAGATGTTGCTAAAGTACTTGCTATATCATAATCTGAAAGTCCCATTTTTCTTAGTCTTGTTATTACTTCTATTGCATCTATTGTATGGATTGTTGATAAAACATAGTGACCTGTTTGTCCTGCTTGTATTGCAATTTCACCTGTTTCTTTGTCTCTTATTTCTCCAACTAAAATTATATCTGGGTCTTGTCTTAAAACTGTTCTTAATGCTCCTGAAAAAGATGATCTTGCATCTATTTCTATTTGGTTTAATCCATCTATTCTTATTTCTACTGGGTCTTCTATTGTTGTTATATTAATTTCTGGTCTATTTAAATAATCTATTATACTATATAGTGTTGTAGTTTTTCCTTCTCCTGTTGGAGCTGCAATTATTGTAATACTATTTCTTTTGTTTATACTTTTCTTAAGCTCATCTTCTGTTAAAGGAAATCCTAAATCAAATATATTTTTTATATTTTCGTTTTTCTTCAAAAGTCTTAAAACAAATTTTTCTCCATATACATTTGGTTGTGAAGACACACGTATATTATAATCTTCATATAATAGAATTCTTCCGGTCTTGTGCTTCTTGTTTTTCTTGGTGCATATTTGAAATTGCTTTTAGTCTTCCTATTATTTGTTGTTGTTTTTCTTTATCTAATTTTGCAGCAGTAAATAATTCTCCATCTATTCTGTATCTTACCTTTACTTCTTTATCCATTGGTTCTATATGGATATCACTTGCTCTTCTTTCTATTCCTGTTTTTATTATACTGTCCACTAAAGCTGTTACAGTTTCATTTCTACTAGAAGAAACTAAATTAGATGTAACTGTTCCTTCTAAAGATTTTAAGATTCTATCTATGTCACTTTCAAATGTAATATAACTTTCCATAACAAGGCCTTTGTTTAAAAGCAATAGCCTTATTGTATCCATATTTTTGTTATTTACAGTATTTGCAAAACATACCTTTATTTTTCCAGATGTTACTTCAAATGGTATTACTTTATTTTTTTTGGCAACATCTATTGAAAAGTAATCTGTTAGTTTTACTTTAATACTATTATTTGTTAAAAGAATTCCTTTTGTTCCTAATATTTCTCCTATTGCTTCAATTAACTTATTAGGTTCACATGCATTTAAAATATATAAAATATCTCCTATTTTTCTGCTAGGGTGTTCTCTTTGATATGCTAATGCATTTTCTATGTCATTTTCTGTTACTATTCCCCTTTTTACTAATTCAACACCTATTGGTTGTCTTTTTCTAACATCCATAAAAAGCATCCTTTCTTTAGTATTTTATACTATTATTTTTTTCATTTTATAATTTTTTATTACTTAAATTTTAATCTTTTAAAGTATAGGTTGTACTTTTGGTTTCATTATCATCCAATGTAATTTGCACGTTTATTTGCTTTTTGCCATCATTTTCAGTAATGCTAAATTTGCAATTTGTAACATTTTTTGCTATTTTTGCTTTATTTAAGTATATTGCTTCATTTGCTTCAACAAAAGTATATTGTACATTATTATCAAATAATATATAGTCATCTTGGCAATCTAGTATTTTAATTCCAGTTGTGTTTACCTCATCTGTAAAAAAACTATTAAATCTAATATATTCTGTTAATGGATCTATTGCTTCACTTACTGAATTCATGTTTTTAAACATATAATTACTAATTAAAGCAACAACAGTTACAACTATTACCATTACTATAATATAAATAGTTAAGGATATTAAAGTAATACCTTTTTGTGATTTCATGTTTTTTACTCCTTTTAAATTGATAATATAGTAGAAAGTTCTATGGTTTGTTCTTTGGCTTTAAACATATATTTTACTCTTACTGTTACTTTTTTTACTATTCCTTGTTTAGCACCTTCTTCTAAATCTGCGTAATCTTGAATTACTATTTCGCTAAAAAATCCTTCTTGACCTGGTTCCTCTTGCAAAATTTGATAGTTGCTATTTCCATTTGCTTCACTTCTATTCTTTATGTCATCAAAATTCAATGCTTTCATTTGCTCTATTTTATCTACTGCAATAGATGTGGCTTTAGCTTGTAATTCAATTTCTTTTGAGGTACTAGAAGATTGATATGATAGAACTGCAATTATAGTTACAAATATAAAAAGTACAACTATAGAAATTGCAATATCTATACCTATTACTCCTTTTTGATTTTTTAAACTCATGGTTCGTCTCCTTTTATAGTAGATAATTGTTACTAAATAGTACTAGCATAAATGTTATAAGATTTGTAACTCCTAAATAAAAACCTATACTAACTGTTTTATAAATTTCTTTTTCAGATTTTTTGTTTTTATTTTTTCCTTCTTTTATTTTATATATTAATATATAAATTGCAATTGATAATAAAGTAAATATTATTGCATTTGCTGTTATGTATTCTCCTGTAAAAACTACCATTGTTATTAACATTAACAAAATTCCTGTTACATAACTATTTTTAGCATATTTTTTTAGTGTTATAGTATCAAAAATTAATACTATTATATATAGAATTAGATATATGCCATATCTATATATATTAGAGTTTTCTACTATGCATAGATATATCATATACATAATAGATATCACTATACCATATATATTTACAGACTTATTTATTTTTATATTTTCTTTGTCAATTACAGATATTAATATTATAAATGTTAAATATAATATTATAAATGCATATTCTATTGTTTTAAATGAATAAATATTATTTATATTTATTTTCATTAAATATGCAATTAAAACAAAAACTAGCCCTGATATTATTTCTAATATTAAATATCTTGGTCTTATTTTTTGCCCACAATATCTGCATTTTCCTCTTAAGAAAATATAACTAAATATTGGGAATAAGTCTAATAGACCTAATTTGTGTCCACAATTAGGGCAATATGAATGAGTATGTGTAATATCTTGTCTTTTTGGAATTCTGTATACTGCTAGAGTATAGAAGCTTCCAAATAGTGTTCCTATTATAAAAATCACTATGTATAAAAATATGTTCATTTTCTTCTTCCTTTTTATAAGTATAGCCATACACACTTAGTGTGCGTATGGCTTTTTTATATTATTATTTTTTATTTTACCGGTTTTAATTCCCATTTTCCTGTTGAACCTTTTTTAACTTCTCCTTTTGCTTTAGTTAATCCTGTTGCATCATCTCCTGTTACTGTAATTGATACAGATGTTCCTGGTGTTACATCAACTGTACAATCTACTGAAGTTAAATTTGCTTCAATTGTACCTTCAGTATCAAATGCTTCTCCTGCTAAAGCAAGTCCGTATTGAGCTTGTAATTCCATATTTACTCTTTCGATAACTTCAGCTTTTTTTGTATCAGTTTTAGCACTTTCTGCTTGAGTTAATAATCCATTATCTCCTGTTAACATTGCAATTGATACACCTGCTAAAATTAATAATACTATAATTGTAATTACTAATGCAATTAATGTAATACCTTTTTGATTTTTTAACATTAGATTTTCCTCCTATATTAAATTTTTTATTTATCCACCAGTTGCTGGTGCTATTTCATAATCTCCTGTTTCTTCATCAGTAGCTATAGCTTTTAAATCACTTGTTAATGTAACTGTATAGTCTCCAGTACTATCTTTATAAGTTATAGCTGTTCCTGTTCCTGAATGAGCATCATTTCCTGTTGTAGCTTTTAATTCATTTACTATACTTGTTATTGTGAATTCAACTGGTGTAGTTGGGTTTTTACTTGCTGCATATGCTGCAGATATTGATATTTGAACATTTTCTGCTATTTCAGCTATTTTTGTTTCATCTTTTGCGCTTGTTGCTTGTGTTAATAGTCCATTTTCACCTGTTAGCATCGCAATAGATACCCCCGCTAAAATTAATAATACGATAATTGTTATAACTAATGCAATTAAAGTGATACCTTTTTGATTTTTCATAATGTTTCTTATCCTCCTTTTCTTTTGATTTTTTATATTGAACTATATTTATATAAAATAAATATAACGTTAATAACTTAAAAATTAATTATTTTGTACCTGTATTTGGAAAATACCCTTCATCTGAATTTCCTGTAGAACCAGATGTACTATTTCCTCCAGAAGATGAATTTGATCCGCTGTTAGAACTTCCACTTCCAGTAGAGCTTCCACTTCCTGTAGTTGAGCCATTTGTTTCATATGATGAGAACGGATTTGCTTTTCCTGGTTTGTAATTATTTATTTTTTTATAATTACTTAGGTCTGTTGCATCTGTTTCATATGTCATTACTATTGTGTCTTCATCAACTGTTTCACTATTGGCTAGTTCTTCTTTGGCATCTTGTGGAGTAGTATATGAAACTGGGGTTGGTACTGTTTTTGATATAGGAACATATTCATATAGTAATATTCCTAATACTAATATAATAGCTAAACATAATAGTAATACTATAATTATTTCTTTCACAATTGTCTTAGCCATGTTTTACTCCTTTTCTTTTTTATTTTAATAATTTTTAGTCTGCTCTATTGGTAGTAACTGTATTGTTTGCTACATTATTAGTTGTATTTGTGGTTGCATTATTTGCACTGCTATTTGTTGCTACATTATTTGCTACATTAGTAGCATTTGTTGTATTACTTGTAGTATTTGTTCCATTTGTTGGTGTTGTGTTATTTATTGTAATTCCTTCTATTGCTATATTGTTGCAAGTAAATGTTGCTTGTAATTCTTCTGTAGATGAGCTTGGTTGCATTTTAAATTCTTCTATTTTAAATCCTAATATACTGTCATTTTCTATATCAGATATAAATTCTGTTATTGCAACATAACTACCATTTACAGTGAATTTTAAATTGTAGCTGTCTTGACTGTTGGTGCTATCTTTTGTAATGTCTATTTTTATTTTAGCACCTTCGCTTTTTGCATGATTTCCTAATTTTATTAATAATGTTTCTATTTCATATTTTTCAATTTGGCTAGCTAAGCTTACATCACCTTCTGAACTTACTGCTGTTAAGTCTTGGTATTCTTGTTTTGTTGTTTTTAGTTCTTTTGTGTTTGATTCTACCGTGTTTACAGCTTGTTTATAGTCTGTTTGGGCTAATTTGCTAGCATTTTTAATTTGTTCATCTAAGTCATTACTTCTTGATTGAATCTCTCTTACGCCAAGTACTTCTATTTTTCCTATTTCAAGTCCATTAAACACTATAAAAATAGATAGCGCAACGAGTAATGCAATAAGAATTAGTAATAATAATTTTTTCATGGCAAGTCTCCTTCTATTTTAACTGTAATTGTATTATTATCTTTTTGCCCTGCTGTTGATATTACATCTGTTAATATCATATCTGTTTTTAGTTTTGCTATAAAATATCCTAATTGGTCATATTCGTTTGATTGGGCATTTATAATTATGTGTCTATCAACTGTATTTTCTATTGATGTTAATTGAACATCTCTTGGTATAGCTGCCATTATTTGATTTAATAAATTTGGTATAGCATTTCTTGTTTTGTTTCTATCTGTTATTCTGTCATTTGCATCTTGCAAATTTTGAATCATTGCTTGATATTGGTTTATTTTTGTTTTTATTTTTTCGTTATCATTATTTGCAAGTGCTATTTGACTGTTAGTTGTTTTTATTGATTCTTCTACTTCACTATTTTTTTGTTTCATTTGATTTGCTAAAAGTGCTGTAAATCCGCTATATATTACTACTAGCAATATTAATGCTACTGAGATTCTTACTAAACTTATTTCTGTTTTGTCTAATTTTTGTCCTAAATCCCATGTTAACATTCCGCCTAAATATTTTTTTTCTTTTTCTGTCTTGTCTGGGTTTACATCTATTTTTAGCCAATTTGGTACTTTATCAGAAAATGTTAATTTCTTGAAGTTCATTCCGCTAATTCCTTCACCGAAGTCCCATTAATCCTAGTGATATTGCTGAATTAACTTCTATATAGTCTTTTATGCTAATATCTTTAGTATTATCTACAAAATATGGTCTTAATATTTCGCAGTTTGCTTCTGATAAATATTCTTGGAAATATAAATCAATATTGTTTATTAAAGCTGCTGTACCTGTAATATATATTTTGCTTATTTCTTCAGTGCTTGAGTTTATTACTTTTCTTACTTGTCCTACTATATCATATAATATTGGCATAATATCTTCTAGGTATTCTGTTTGCCCTTCTTGTAGTTCTCTTCCTTCTGATGTGTATATTGTTGTATTTTTGCAAATTTCGTATGATTTTGAATATGAATTTTCTTTTAAGTTTATTTTTGATAAAAAATCTTTACTTCCTGCTTCGATTGTATCAACATTATATATATTGTTATTTAAAATTGTTGTTATTGTAGTTTTGTCTTCTATATTAACAATCATTATATTTTGTTTTTCTTCTAATTCTAAAAGATTTGGTATTGACATTGAAATTGGTGAAACATTTATTAATTTATATCCTTCTATTTGTTGTATTCTTTTGTTTAGTTCTATTTTGTTTTCTGCGATGTGGATTATTCTTACTTTTTCTTTGTCATTTGCATTTTGAACAGCGGCATATCTTGTTTCGAAAACATTTGGATTATAGCCTTTATCTGTACAAAATGATTCAAATTCTGTTTTTATTGCTTTTTGTAAATCATTTTTTGTAAGCATTGAAAACATGTCATAATAATTGTACATTTCTTCAGATAAGTTAATACTAATTGGTGTTTTTTGGCTGTATGTTTCTTGGATTATTTGCTCAATTGCTTGTTCTATTTTGTCATAGAATTTTATACCAAATGATTCTACTTTTATTGTTTCCTTATCTTTTGATACTTTTGCATATTTAATTAAATTTTCTTCAATATATAGTCCTAGACATTTAGAAACTGCCATTGCTTTCTCCTTTTACTTTTTTATTTAGATATATATATTTTTTACAAATTCGACAAAATAATACTTGAATATGTTTTTAAATATAGCATTTTTTTCTTGTCACAATAATTCAAATATACTTATATTTTATTATTTTTTGCTAAAAAGTCAATACAATTAATCAAAATGTAATAGAAATGTAATATTATTGTAACAATATGTTTCATATACTCTTTTTAAGCTTGCAAATAAAGAATCCGTCTGTTTTTTCGTTTTGATATACTTGTATATATTTTCCTTTTTTTATATATTTATCAAAAAATTCATTTTGGCAAGTATTTATTTCTTTTATTTCAAAATTTTTGTTTTCTTTTAAAAATTTTTGTATAATATTTTTATTTTCTTCATCTAAGATACTACAAGTAGAATATACAATTTCACCACCTGGTTTTAAATATTTTGAACATACATTTAGTATGTCTTTTTGAATTTGTGATATTTTTAAAATGTCTTCTTTTGTCCTTCTCCATTTTATATCTGGTTTTCTTTTTAATACTCCTATACCTAGACATGGAACATCTAATAATATTTTGTCGAATTTTTGGTTATATTCTTCATTATATATTGTAGCATCTTGTAATTTTGTTTTTATAATTTTAATTCCTAATCTTTTAGCTGTATTTTCTACTAATTTTATTCTATGTTCATGTATATCACATGCAATTATTTCTCCTTTGTTTTGCATTAGTTCTGCAATATATGTGGTTTTTCCACCAGGGCTACTACATGCATCTAATATTAATTCATCTGGTTTGGGGTCTAAAAGAATTGGAATCAAGCCTGCTGCTTCATCTTGTATGGTGAATAATCCTTCTAAATAACTTTTATTTTTTTCTATATTTTTAAATTTTTCTACTTCTAAAAAATCTTCTAATAATCCTTGTTTTACTTCTATGTTTTCTTGTTTTAAATTTTCAATTAGTTCTTCTTTTGTTGTTTTTAGTTTATTTATCCTTATACTAATTTTGGGTTTTAGGTTAGAATTTTTAGCTATTTCTTCTATTTCTTTAGTTGTGTTTTGTTTAGATAATTCTTCTATTATCCAAGATGGCATTGAATATGCTTTTGAGATTCTTTCTTTTTCATCTTTTATATTAAAAAATTCTAAGTAATCTTCTTTTTCTACTTTTCTTAAAATTGCATTTACAAAATTACTGCTTGCTGTATGGCCATATCTTTTTGCTAAATTTACACTTTCATTTACTGCTGCTGATTTTGGTATTTTACTTAAAAATATAATTTGATAAATTCCCATTCTTAGAATGTTTAATATCCATTTTGATATTTTTTTTAATTTTATTTTTGAATATTTTTTTATAATTTCGTCTAATGTTAATTTCCAAGTTGTTGTTCCATATACTATTTGTGAAATTAAACCTATGTCTTTTTCGTTTAAACTTTTTTTGTTTTTGTTTAGTTCTTCATCTAATACAATATTTGAATATAAATTTTCTACATCGATTTTATATAAAATTTCTAATGCGATTTTTCTTGTTTTATCTATCATTTTTTCTTCCTTTCTTATTTTAACTAAATTATATAATTTTTAAATAAAAATTTCTACTAATTTTGTATATTTTTTCTAACTTTCGGAAAAGATACTTTTAAAAGATTTTGATTTTTAAGTTTTTAAAAGTTTTATGCCTTTATTTTTTTAAATTAAATAAAAGGCAAGAAAGGAAAAGATTAGTATGGAAATTAAAAAACATTTAATTATAACTGGAAATTCAACTGTTTCATGGAAGGATGCTATTGTAAAGGCAGTTCACGAAGCATCTAAAACTATTGATTATTTATCAGAAGTTAAAATTTTAGAGCAAAGAGCAACTATTGATGGAGGCAGAATTTCTGAATATTTTGTAGATTTGGATATTAGTTTTACTTTAGATTTAAATCGAAAAAATAATTATTAAAAGGAGTGTGTTTTATGGATCCATTAGAATCAAAAGAAACATATAAACAGTATGTAGATAAAAAATCTCCTAATTCTCCTATTTTAAAAAATTGTTTTAATGCTTTTTGGGTTGGAGGATTAATTTGTTCGATTGGTCAAATTATATTTAATATATGTAAAGAACGTGGTTTTGATACTCAAATGTCAGGTACTATTGTTTCAATAATTTTAATTGGAATTGTAGCATTTTTAACAGGTTTAAATCTATTCAATAAAATAGGAAAGTTCGCAGGTGCAGGTTCATTAATTCCAATTACAGGTTTTGCAAATTCTATTGTTTCTCCTGCTATGGAATATAAGTCAGAAGGTCATGTTATGGGAATTGGAGGAAAAATGTTTACAGTTGCAGGGCCAGTACTTGTATTTGGTATTTCTACTTCTATTGTTGTTGGTATTTTATATTTAATTTTTAATGCTCAAAGTATTACTTTAGTTTAAGTTTAATATTTTTGTTAATTTGATTAACATTTAAATAGAAAAGTTAATTAAAATATAAGGTTTATAAAAATTAAGATAAATGGAGATATCTAAAGATATTCTATTTATTTATAGAGATAGGAGATGATTTTTTGGAAAAAATAGGTGAGCAAACAATAAAATTTAATACCCCTCCTACTATATTAGAATGTGCTGCAATTGTAGGACCAAAAGAAGCTCAAGGTCCACTTGCAAAATATTTTGACCAAACTCTAGATGACGAATTCTGGGGAGAAAAAACTTGGGAAAAGGCTGAAAGTAAAATTATTAAAGAAACTGTAAGTACTGTTATATCAAAAGCTGGTATTTCTTCTAAAGAAATTGATTGTATGTTTGCAGGTGATTTATTAAACCAATGCATTTCTTCTTGTTTTGGTTTAAGACAATTAAATATTCCTTTTTTTGGCGTATTTGGGGCTTGTTCTACATTTGTTGAATCTTTAATGCTTGGTTCTATTTGTGTAGAGGGTTTTGCAAACAAAGTATTATGTGCAACTTCTAGCCATTTTTGTAGTGCCGAAAAACAATTTCGTTTTCCTTTAGAACTTGGTAATCAAAGACCTCCATCAAGCCAATGGACTGTAACTGGAAGTGGTGCAGCTATTTTATCAAAAAGTGGTAAAGGGCCATATGTTACTAACATAACACCTGGAAAAATAGTAGATATGGGAATAAAAGATGCAAACAATATGGGTGCAGCAATGGCTCCTGCTTTTGCTGATACTTTAATATCTCATTTAGTGGACACTGGTAGGAACCCAAGTTATTATGATGCAATATTTAGTGGAGATTTAGGGTATATTGGAAAAGAGATAGTAATAGATATCTTAAAATCAAAGGGTTATAATATAAAATCTAATTATAATGACTGTGGTGTCTTAATTTTTGATAAAACTTCTCAAGATACTCACAGTGGCGGTAGTGGTTGTGCATGTTGTGGTACTGTCTTTTCTGGTTATTTATTTAAACAATTAAGAGAAAAAAAATTAAAAAAGATTTTATTAATTGCAACAGGTGCTTTAACAAACTCAACAACCACGCAACAAGGAGAGACAATTCCTCGGAATTGCACACGCAATTAGTATTGAAATTTAAACTATTATTATTTTTATTAGTTTGAAAGGAGCTCTATTTATGGATATAGATTGGAGTAATGTTTTTGAATGGACAACATTACTAAAATGTTTTGTTACAAGTGGACTTATTTGTGTTATTGGACAAATACTTATAGATAAAACCAAACTTACTCCTGCTAAAATATTAGTTATTTTTGTTACAACTGGGGCTATTTTAGGAGGGTTAGGTATTTATCAATATTTAGTAGATTTTGCAGGAAGTGGTGCTACTGTCCCACTTACAGGTTTTGGTTACAATTTGGCCAAAGGTGCTATTGAAGGTGTACAGCAGTATGGATTAGTTGGTGCTTTTACAGGTGGGGTTAAAGCTGCTGCTGGTGGAATTGCAGCTGCGGTATTTTTTGGATATTTAGCTGCTCTTATTTCTAAACCTAAAATGAAAAAGCAATAAATAAAAAATACAGGTATGGCTTTAAATGTAAATAATAGAGTTTACATCTAAAATTATACCTGTATTTTTTTATTTTTAATATTAAATTTATGTTTTAACTTAAATTTATAAAAAGTTAAAACATGTTTAATTTATTTTTTTGAAATTTCTACTACTTTTGCAAAAGCTTGTGGATCTGATACAGCTATTTCAGCTAACATTTTTCTATTTATTGTTACATTAGCTTTTTTTAGACCTGCTATCATTTTGCTATATGTAGTTCCATTCATTCTTGCTGCTGCATTTATTCTTGCTATCCATAATTTTCTAAAATTACTTTTTTTATCTTTTCTTCCTACATATGCATATGATAAAGATTTCATAACTGCTTGATTTGCGTTCTTAAATCTATAATGTTTTGCTCCATAATATCCTTTTGCTTGTTTTAATATTTTTTTGTGTCTTGCTCTTGTTGTTCTTGCTGTTTTTACTCTTGCCATTTATATCACCTTCCTTATATTTTCCTAATTTCTTTTTTAGTTACCATATGGTAATAATTTTTTTATTGTATTTTCACATGATTTATGTGCATAAGCATTTTGAATTTTTCCTGATTTTTTTTGTCTACTTGTTTTATTTGCAAGTAAGTGTCTTCTGTTTGATTTTGTTCTTTTTACTTTTCCTGTTGCTGTTAATGAATATCTTTTTTTAGCAGCTTTATTTGTTTTTAGTTTTGGCATAGTTAATTCTCCTTTCATTGTTTAGAGGCTTTTTTATTTTGGTCATTATTTTTTATCCCTCTTTTTTTGACCTATATATTTTATCTAAGCATTTTTCTTAGCTAAAATTGTAAACATGTTTCTTCCTTCTAATTTAGGTGATTTTTCTACTACTGCAACTTCATTTAAAGCATCTATGAATTTGTTTAGTACACTTTCTCCTGCTTTTACATTGTTTAGTTCTCTTCCCCTAAATTTTACGGTTATTTTGACTTTGTTTCCATCTTCTATAAATTTTTTTGCATTTTTAGATTTGAACCCAAAATCATGTTCTTCAATATTTGGAGTAACTCTGATTTCTTTTGTCTCAAGCACTTTTTGCTTTTTCTTAGCTTCTTTTTCTTTTTTAGCTTGTTCAAACTTATATTTTCCATAGTTCATTATTTTGCAAACCTGTGGATTTGCATTTGGTGATACTAATACTAAATCTAAGTTCTTACTTTCTGCTTTTTCAAGTGCTTCTTCAAATGAAACCACTCCTAGTTTTTCACCAGTATCTCCTATTAATTGAACTTCTTTAGCTCTTATTTGTCTGTTGATTGGTAATTCTTGTTTTATATAAAACACCTCCAAAATAAAAAATTTGACTTTTGTTACAAGTCAAATTTAAACACAATATTAGCTTATTTATTATTTAACTAATATATTTAGTTTCTAACCTTTTTCCTTTTAGATAAGGTGAGAAGTTTAACTTCTTCTTGTAACGTTTATTATTTTATCATATTTTTTATTTGTTTGTCAAGCATTTTTTTAAATTAAAATATATACCAAAACCCCAACAGATTGTATCAAAAATAGATTTGACAAATTAGATGTTAACAAATTATTTGTAGCTTCTATTACTCCTAAAATTTCATCCTTATCCTTATAATGTTTTTGTGATTCAAAAAATGTTATAAGTTCTGGAATACTTGTAATTAATCCTAATAATATTCCTATAATTGTTTGTGATATATTAAAATTATAACATAACCCTTCTAAAGTTTTTCCTAATAGTTCACCTATTATAAATAATAATATACCTGTTAATAATAAATAAATTATATATTTTATTGTTTTTTTCTTATTTCCTCTTTCCCATTTTTCTTCTTTTTCAATTTCTAATTCTATTTTTTTATCTTCTTTTTGCAAATATAATTTATGTGCATTGTTATTTAAAATCATAAAAATTATATATAAAATAATAAAGATAGGTACAATTGTAATATTAATTTCAATATTGAATATTAAAAGTAAAACAGGTATTAATATTGTAAATATTACTAATACTAAATCTACTCTTATTGCTTTATTTTCAAAAGCTTTTTTATTTTTGTTTAATATTATGGAACAAAAATATTGTATTAAATTTATTATATTAGAGCTTAATATATTTAGGATACTTACACTAATTAATCCTTTTGCACTAGAAATTATAATGGTTAAAAGTTCTGGCATAGATGTTGCATACCCTGCTATGTCTCCTACTGTTTTGGGCTTTAAATTTAAGTTTTCTGCTAACTTTCTTAGTAATTTTACTAAAATATATTTAGATATCAACACAATTAAAGTAGAATAAATAATAAATTTTAATATTTCAAATAACATTTCTTTCTCCTTTTTGTTTATTTTGTCCTTATTTTTCCAATTTATTCTATTTTTGGTTGATATTTAAATAAAATTATTATATAATGACTTTATCAATTTATAAAGGAGGATTTTTTATGAACTCAGTAGAAATTGGTAAAATATATAGACATTTTAAAGGCAATTACTATTTTGTTGAAAATATCGCTTATGACTCGGAAACTTTAGAAAGAATGGTTATATATAAACCTTTATATGAAAGAGAAGATGGCAAAAAAATATGGATTAGACCTGAAAAAGCTTTTTTAGAAGAATTACCAAAAAGACCAGACAATATTACAGGACAAAAATTCAGATTTGAATTAATAGAAAATTTATAGGAGTTGAAAAAATGGAAAGTATTAAAATTGGAAAAGTATATAGACACTTTAAAGGTAATTATGTTTTTGTAGAAAATACAGGAACTTATTTTGATGGAACACCTGTAGTTATATATAAAGGTCTAAATAATGGAAAAATTTATGTAAGACCTATTTCTATATTTAATGAAGAAGTAGAACCTGAGAGAGATGATAATATAACCAATCAAAAATATCGTTTCGAAATAGCAAATGATTTAAGCAAAAATTATTTAAAATAAAAATCGGAGGCATTTATGATAGATATTAAATTTTTAAGAGAAAATCCAGACAAAGTAAAAGAAAATATCAAAAAGAAATTTCAAGATAATAAACTAGTTCTGGTAGACGAAGTTATTGATTTAGATAAAAAAAATAGAGAAACAAAATTAAATGGAGATAACTTAAGGTCTAAAAGAAAAATTTTAAGTTCTAACATCGGAGAACTTATGAAAAATGGTCAAAAAGAAGAGGCTTTAGAAGTAAAAAAACAAGTTCAAGAACTTAATAAAAAACTTGAGGAAAATGAAAATTTAGAAGTATACTACAACGAAGAAATTAAAAAAAGAATGATGAAAATTCCAAATATGATGCATGAATCTGTACCAATAGGAAAAGATGACACTCAAAATGTTGAAATAAAAAAATACGGAGAACCTCAAGTTCCAGATTATGAAATACCTTATCATGGAGAAATTTTAGAATCTCTTGGAGGTCTTGATTTAGATAGTGCAAGACGTGTTTCTGGACAAGGTTTTTATTACTTACTAGGAAATGTTGCAAGACTTCACTCTGCAGTTTTAACTTATGCAAGAGACTTTATGATAGATAAAGGATTTACCTACTGTATTCCACCTTATATGATAAGAAGTGATGTAGTAACAGGTGTAATGAGCTTTGAAGAAATGGATGCTATGATGTACAAAATAGAAGGTGAAGACCTTTATTTAATAGGAACAAGTGAACACTCTATGATAGGTAAATTTAAAGATCAAATATTAAAAGAAGAAAATCTACCTTATACCATGACTTCTTATTCTCCATGCTTTAGAAAAGAAAAAGGTGCTCATGGTATTGAAGAACGTGGAGTTTATAGAATACACCAATTTGAAAAACAAGAAATGATAGTTGTATGCAACCCTCAAGATTCTTGGGAATGGTATGATAAAATGTGGTCATACACAGTAGAATTTTTTAGAAGTATGAACATCCCTGTAAGAACTTTAGAATGTTGCAGTGGGGATCTAGCTGATTTAAAAGCAAAGTCATGTGACGTAGAAGCATGGTCTCCAAGACAAAAAAAATACTTTGAAGTTGGAAGCTGTTCTAATTTAACAGATGCTCAAGCTCGTAGACTTGGAATTAGAATAAAAGGAGAAAACGGAAATTATTTTGCTCATACATTAAATAATACAGTAGTTGCTCCTCCTCGTATGCTTATTTCTATTGTAGAAAACAATTATCAACCAGACGGAAGTGTAGTTATTCCAGAAGTATTAAGACCATACATGGGCGGGCTAGAAAAAATATGTCCAATTGGGAAACGTCCCAAATTGGACAAAATGTCCAATTAGGAAACGTCCCAAACTGGACAAAATGTCCAATTTGGGACACATCTTATTTTTAAAAAGATGTTAGTTTATATAAAGTTAAAATATTTTTTTATTAGAAGGAGTTAAGTTATGATTGTAAAAAACCCTAGGTTTGAAATTTCAGCAGTTGGCCCTAAGCAATACCCAAAAAATAGACTTCCTGAAATTGTTTTAGTGGGAAAATCTAATGTTGGTAAATCTAGTTTTATAAATACTATGATTAATAGAAAAAAATTGGCAAGAACTAGTAGTGAACCTCGGAAAAACGCGTCAGATTAATTTTTATAATATTGATGATTTATTCTATTTTGTAGATTTACCTCGGTTATGGTTATAGTAAAATGTCTAAAAAAGAACAAGTTCAAGTTGGCCATTTTATTGAAGAGTATTTGGAAAAAAGAAAAGAAATTAATTTAATTATATTTTTAGTAGATATTAGATATAGCCCTACTCAAAATGATAAACTTATGTATGATTATATTGTTTCTTCTGGGCTTCCTTTTATTATTATTGCAAATAAAGCTGATAAAATTGCAGTTACTAAAGTAGATTTAGCTACTAAAGATGTTCAAAAAGAACTTAACCCTCTTTTAGATGTTTTAACTCTTCCTTTTTCTTCTGAAAGGAAAATATATAAAGATGATGTTTGGAACGTTGTTATGAACTATATAAAAAATTCAACTCTTTAAACATTTTAAAGAGTTGAATTTTTTATTTTAAGTAATTTAATTAGATACTATTTTCATCTGGAATTTTTTCTATTTTAGTTATTGCTTTTTTAGCCTTTTCTCTTTCCATTGTAACTATATGTCCACACCCTAAGCACTTTAATTTAAAATCAACACCTATTCTAATAAGCTCCCATTGTTTACTTCCACATGGATGTTGCTTTTTAGTTCTTACTATACTTCCTATTTTGTATTCCATAATAATCTTTCCTTTTTCTTTTATAGTGCTTCTATTGCACTTTTTATTCTTTTTTCGACTGTTTCTTTACCTAAAACTTTCATTATTTCATACATATCTGGTGTATTTGTTCTAGATGTTAGAGCAACTCTTAATACTGTACTTACATCTCCTACATGTGCTTTGTAAAGTTCAGGGTTTGCTTTGAATTCTTTTACTTCTTTTGCATATTCTAAAGAGCCTGATAGTTCTTTTATTTTGTCAAACCATGTTTGCTTATCATCTAGTTCATTGTAATATTTTTCTATATATAGATTTAATATATTTTTTATTTCTTCTTTATTATTTATTACTTGATAAGGATAATCTTGTTTTTCTTTATAAAACATTTCATCATACATATAGCTTATATTTTCTTTTACTTCTGACCATTTTGAAATATCTTTTCTTGGCTTTTTATTTTCTCTTTCGATTCCAAATACTTTTAGTGCATATTCTTCATCTTCTAATAATTTTGCTAATTCTTGGTCATGTCTTTTAGCCCATTTTTTTGATTCATCATATACTTTTTTAGCTGTGAACCTAGATATTACTGTTTTTCCTACATCTAGTAATTTTGTCATATCAAATAATGCTCCACTTACACTCATTTTATTTAGCATAAGTTCAAATTCTGATATATCTTTTTCTTGGTTTTGTCTTCTCCAGTTTTCGAAATTAGAATTTGCTATATTTAGTAGATATTCTTTTACTGCTTCTTTTGGTATTCCTTCTTCTTCATAGTATGATACTGCTGCTTCTGCGTCTTTTCTTTTACTTAATTTTCTTTTATTTCCATTGTCATTTTTCATAATTGGTGCAATATGAGCATATTTTGGTGCTTTGAATCCTAATTCTTGGAATAATTGTAAATGTAAAGGAACTGATGATAACCATTCATCTCCTCTTATTACATGGGTTGTTCTCATTAGATGATCGTCAACACTATGTGCAAAATGATATGTTGGAAGTCCATCTGCTTTTATTATTACAATATCTTGGTCGTTTTCTGGAAATTCTACATTTCCTTTTATTAAGTCTTTATGTTTTATTTTTCTATCTTCTCTTCCTGGTGATTTGAAACGAATTATATATTGTTCTCCATTCTTTATTTTGTTTATTGCTTCTTCAACTGTAATATTTCTACATTTTGCCCATACTCCATAATATCCTGTTCTTATCTTTGCATCTTCTTGTTTTTTTCTCATTTCTTCTAGTTCTTCTGCAGTGCAAAAACAAGGATATGCTTTGGCTTGTTCTATTAAATATTTTGCATAACTTTGGTAAATTTCTTTTCTTAGACTTTGTTTGTATGGTCCGTAGATTCCTTTTTCTTCATTTTCTCCAATCATTCCTTCGTCTGGTTCTAAATCAAAGTCTTTTAAAGATGAAACAATATCTTGTATTCCATTTTCTATTTCTCTTTTTTGGTCAGTATCTTCTATTCTTAAGAAAAACACTCCTCCGTGTTTGCATTGCTAGCTTTTTAGATATTAGACCTTGGTATAATCCTCCTATATGCATTAGTCCTGTTGGGCTTGGGGCATATCTTGTTATTATTGCTCCTTCTTTTAGGTTTCTTGCTGGATATTTTTCTTCATAATATGAAATATCCTTTACATCTGGGAATATTAGGTTTGCTAAATCTTTATAATCCATTTATTTATCTCTCCTTGCTTTTTTATGTTTTAGGTATTATATCAATTTTTTTGATTTTTTTCTATACTTCCATAATAATTGGAATTATCATCGGATTTCTTTTTGTTTTCATAAATATATAATCTTTTAAATTTTCTCTTGCTGCTGTTTTTATTGTAGACCAATCACGAATTCCTCTTTCTTCACATTTTTTTATTTCATGTCTTACTACTGATTTTACATCATCCATTAGGTTTTCTGATTCTCTTACATATACAAATCCTCTTGAAATTACGTCTGGTCCTGCTACTACTTCTCCTGTTGTAGAATCCATTGTTAGCACTATTACAATTAAACCATCTTGTGATAGATGTTGTCTATCTCTTAGTACTACATTTCCTACATCTCCTACACCTAGTCCGTCTACTAAGACTCTTCCGCTTGGTACTGATGATGTAAGTTCTGCTCCATTTTCGTCTATTTCTAGTATTCTACCATTTGATAGCATTATTATATTATCTTTGTCAATTCCCATACTTTGTGCTGTTTCACTATGTGCTATTAATTGTCTGTATTCTCCATGAACTGGTATAAAGTATTTTGGTTTTGCTAAGGCTATTATTAGTTTTTGTTCTTCTTGGCATGCATGTCCTGATACGTGAATATCATATAAAGAACTATATACTACTTCTGCTCCTATTTGCATTAAATCATCTATTACTTTTGATACAAATTTTTCATTTCCTGGAATTGGTGTTGCAGATATTATTACTAGGTCATTTGGTGTTATCTTTACTTTTCTATGGTCACCTGCTGCCATTCTTGTTAATGCTGACATTGGCTCTCCTTGACTTCCTGTTGTAATAATTACTAGTTGTTCGTCTGTGTAATTTCCTATCATATCTATATCTATAAATATATTTTCTGGACATTCTATATAGCCTAATTCTCTTGCTGTTTCTATCATGTTTATCATACTTCTACCACATACAGCAATTTTCCTATTATTTTTTACAGCTGAATTTACTATTTGTTGAACTCTATGAACATTAGATGCAAATGTTGCAACTACTATTCTTTTTGTACAATTTACAAATAGTTTGTCAAAAACTTCTCCTACTGAGCTTTCAGACATTGTATAGCCTTTTCTTTCTGAGTTTGTACTGTCTGACATTAATGCAAGTATTCCTTGATTTCCTAGTTCTGCAATTCTTCCAAAGTCCATTATCTTTCCATCTATTGGTGTATAATCTACTTTAAAGTCTCCTGTGTGCAAAATAGTTCCTGCAGGAGTTGTTATTGCAAGCATTACTGAGTCTGGTATACTATGAGAACTTCTTATAAATTCTACTTTGAAGTTTTTTCCTAAATTTATAGTTTGACCTTGAGTTACTTCTATTAATTTAGTACTTCTTAATAGTTTATGTTCTTCTAATTTATTTCTAATTAATCCAGCTGCTAGTCTTGGAGCATATATTGGTATATTTATTTTCTTTAATAAATATGGTACAGCTCCTATATGGTCTTCGTGTCCATGTGTTATTATTAATCCTTTAATTCTATCCACATTTTTTTCTAAGTACGTAATATCTGGAATTACTAAATCTATTCCTAACATATCATCTTCTGGGAATGATAATCCACAGTCTATTACAATTATCTCATTTTCATATTCAAAAACTGTAATGTTTTTTCCTATTTCATGTAATCCTCCAAGTGGGATTATTTTTAGTTTTGATTTTTTGAAAATATTATTTTTTTTAAGGTTATTTTCACTTAAATTATTTTCAAATTTTGTTTCTATGTTTCTTTTTGTACTTCTAGTTTTTCTTTGTGTTTTTTTAGTTAATGATGTTTTTTCTTTTTTTAAATTTTCGTTTTTGTAATATGGTACTTTTAATTGTCTTCCTCCTTCTTGTATTTTTCTTGTTCTTTTTTGAGTTTGATTATTTTGATTTTTTTCTAAATTTTCTTTAGTCATAGTTTCTCCTTTCTCTTCTACTTTTTTAATAATCTTATTAATATAAAAAAATTAGCTTATCATGGAAATAAACTAATTAGACCCAATTTTATTGGTATAAAAAACAATATTTAATTTAAATGAAAAGCATAAAATTTTTATAATGCATTTTCACATTATAATTTTATATTTTTTATTTAATTTTATCTCATTACTAATTCTAATTATTTTTAAATCCGATCAATTTTATTATTTACTTATTTTTATTTTTTAATACACAAATCTCTTTTTTTAACTTTTTTAATTGGGTTAATTAATAAAATCTCATTATTTTAGCATTTTTTGCTAACTTTCATTTGTTATTATACTATATTTTTTAATTTAAGTCAAATTTTGAATGACAAAACTTATATAACGTAAATAAAAGACTAAAAAATGTTTGTTGATTTTTAGCCGGGAATTTGACAGTTAATTAAATAAAAAATTGATATAAGCATTGGAAATGCTTAATTTTTTTGTCAAATTTTTCTTTTTTCTCTTGCGTACTTGTCGTACTTGTGATACAATATGAAAAAACGGA
>CALXUW010000006.1 GCA_944391795.1 uncultured Clostridia bacterium | reverse complement strand
AAATTTTGATTTTTCTTTATAATCATTATAGGATGAAAAATAATACTCAGTTTCATTTTTTACCTTTTTTTCTTTTACAGGAATCATATGTATATATTTTATGTGTTTTAATATATCTTCTTTTTCTATTAATAATTTGTTTGTTGATTTAATTTTTAATATATAATCTGATTTATTGTTGTTTTTGTTATAATATGCACTATATTCTGAATTTATATTTTTCAAAAATAAATTTATGTTTTTTATATCATTTGCATATAATAGAAGTTGTGCATGACTTTCTATTATGCAATATGAAATAATATTTATGTTGTATTTTAAGTGGTATTTTTGTATTAAATTTAAATATTTTTGCTTATCTTTTTTTGTTTTAAAAATGTTTTTTTTGGTTTTTCCTTGTGTTATGTTATGAATAAATATATTGCCTATTAAATTTTTTGTTATTTTCGAGGTTAACACTCCTTTCTCTTTTTAGATTACATAATATTATAATTTATTTAGTTTTATTTTTCAATAGTTTTTGAATTTTTTTCATCGCAAAATATGACAAAAAGTTGCAATTCTAACTTTTTGTCATATTTTGCGATGAAAAAACAAAGGCATAATTATTAGTTTTACTTAATGTTTCATTAAACCTGTGTTTCTCTTTTTACTATCTACATTTTCAATCATAAAGTTTACTACTGTTTCATTTCCTACTATTATTAATAGTTTTTTTGCTCTTGTTATTCCAGTGTATAGTAGATTTCTAGTTAAAAGCATTGGAAATGCCTTAGGTATTACCATTATTACTACATCAAATTCACTTCCTTGTGCTTTGTGAATTGTAATACAATAACTATGCTCTATTTGATCTAATTCTGAAAATTCATACCATGCTATTTTTTCGTCATCAAATTCTATTTTTACTTGTTTTTCTTTTTCGTCTATTTCTAGTATTGTTCCAATTTCTCCATTAAATACTCCGCTTCCTATTTCTTTTTTTTCTTCTTTTACTCTTTCCCAGTATATATCATAATTGTTTTTTATTTGCATTATTCTATCTCCTGGTCTAAATACTGCTCCTAAACTTTGCTTTTCTGGTAAGTTTAAAGTGTTTGGGTTTAATTCTTGCTGAAGTATTTTGTTTAGTTCTTTAGTACCTAACATTCCTTTTTTGGTTGGTGTAAGTACTTGAATATTTTGAAAAAAGTCGTAATTTCCATATTTTTTTAGTCTTCCTGTACATAAAGATACTACTTGAGATAACATCTTTTCTTGTGAATATTCTTTTATAAAGAAAAAGTCTGGTTCTGTTTCTTCCATTTCTTTATTCTCTTTAGTTAAAAATTTTTCTCCATTATTTACTCTGTGAGCATTTAATATTATTTGACTTTTGGCTGCTTGTCTAAATATTTTGTCTAGACGTATTGTTTCTATTTTTCCAGAATGAATAAAGTCTTTTAAAATGCTTCCTGGTCCTACTGAGGGTAATTGGTCTTCATCTCCTACTAAGATTAGTTTTGTTCCTTGATATATACATTTTAATAAATAATTCATTAAAAACATATCTACCATTGATACTTCATCAACTATTATTATGTCTGCATCTATTGGGGCTCCTTGATAGTCATTATCGGTATTTTGGTATAGGTTATCTTCATTTATTTTTCCTATTTCTAGGAGTCTATGTAAGGTTGAAGCTTCTTTTCCGGTGGTTTCAGTCATTCTTTTAGCTGCTCTTCCTGTTGGGGCACATAGTACTACCTTTTTTCCTTTTTCGCCATATATATCAATTATTGTTTTTATAATTGTGGTCTTTCCTGTTCCTGGACCTCCTGTTATTATTGTTACGTTGTTTTCATTTACTAAGCTTATTGCTTGTTTTTGCTTTTGGGATAGTTCTATTGCTGAGTTTGCTTCTATTTTTTTTAGTATTTTTTCTATGTGGTCTATCTTTTTTATGTTTTTGGCTTTTTGCAATCTTTCTATTCTTATTTCTATTTCTTGTTCTGTGGTATAAAAATTATATAGATATACATATTCTTGATTATCCCTTTCTTCTACTACTATTTCATCTTTTACTTTTAGGGCTATTATGTTATTTTCTATATCTTTATAATTTACATTTAATAGTGATTTTACATATTCTATTAAATTATCTTTTAAGACGCAAGAATGTCCATTGTAAGAACTTAGTATTAAAGCATATTTAATTCCACTTTTTATTCTCTTTTCGTTATCATAACTCATTCCTAAATCAAGAGCCATTTTGTCTATTTGTTTAAAATCTACTCCTCTTGTTATATCTATTAATAAATATGGGTTTGCTTCTATTTCTTCTATTGCGTTTATTCCATATAATTCAAAGACTTTTTTGGCATAATTAGCTCCTATTCCAAATCTATCTAAAAAGCCAACTATTTGCCATACTTCCCAATTTTCTATAAATTTTTGTGATATTTCTATTGCTTTTGCTTCTGATATTCCTCTTATTTCTGCTAGTCTTTTGGGATTGCTTTTAAAAATATTTATTGTGTCTTCACCAAATTTTTTTACTATTCTTTTTGCTAGTGCTTCTCCTACTCCTTTTATGTTTCCATTTGCTAGGTATTTTTCTAATGATGATAAATCTTTAGGCATTAATTTTTCAAATGTGTCTATTTTAAATTGTTCTCCATAGTCTTTGTGTTCTACTATTTTGCCTATTAGTTTTAATGTGTCATTTTTATTTACAAATGGCAAATAGCCTACTACTGTTATTAGTTCTTCGTCTGTTTCGAATTCTGCTATTGTGTAGCTGTTTACTTCGTTTCTATAGATTATATCTTGTATTTCTCCTATGATTTCCATTTTTGTACTCCTTTTATGGTATTTAGTTTATCATAAGGGGAAGAGAATTTCAATTGGTGGGGATGATTATTTGGTTTTTAATACATATTTTTAGTTCTTGCACTTATATTATATTTATTATCCTTAAACTTTTCTTCAATATGGGTATTGAAGTTTTGCTCACGAGGGTATTTAACTTTTGTTAAATAGGTATCATTATTTTTTACTATTGGTATTAGTTTTCTCATTTCTATTTGTTTGCTATTTTCTTTATAAATCAATTCAATGCTAATATAATTCTTATCTTTTAATGAATTTACTAATTTTGATACTTGTGTTATTGATATATTTAATAGTTCACTTATAGATTTATTAGTTAGATAACAATAATTGTTTTCTTTGCT
>CALXUW010000005.1 GCA_944391795.1 uncultured Clostridia bacterium | reverse complement strand
TATTTATCCTCCAATCTTTTTAATAATATATACCTTTTTATGTTTTCATCTTTTTGATACCAAGTTTTTATTTCATATCCTAATTCTTTCAAATTATTTAAACTATGCTCATTTCCAAATGTCACTTCCGCAACGATATTAGTAATGCCTTTTTCTTTTGCTCTATTTTCCAAAAAGTTTATTAATTTTTTCTGCAAGCCGTTACCTCTATATAAAGGCAAAACTATTACTCCGTCAATATCAGCACATTTACCTTCAATATTCGGAATATAATTTCTTATTTCCTTCATTCTATCAAAAACTGATAAAAATATCCATGCCACCATTTTATTTTCTAAAAATGCTCCATATATTTCGCCATCGTTAATTGGATCATTAACTATTCGCATATAACTTTCTTCTTTAAATGGCAAAAAATATCCCTTTTCTTCATCTTTAAAATTTTCTATAACAATATTTTGAATATTAAAAATATCTTTTACATCTTTTGATGTACACAATCTTATATCATATTTATATGAATTCATTTTATCCTCCTCTCATTATTTTAAAAGTAAAGTTGTAATTTAATTATATCATTTATAAATTTTTTTAACAATTAATCATCAATAATATTTTTACTAATTATTTTTAAATCAATTTCTTTTTCAAAAGATTCACATACCTTTTTTAGAGTATCTTTTGTACTAGTTATATAGTAATTTTCTGTTGTTTCAATCTTACTATGTCCTAATACTGTTGATATGTCTTTTATTTCTATTCCACTTCTTAACACTTTAGTTGCAAAACTTCCTCTTAAATCATAGAACCTACAGTTAATTTTTAATTCTTTGTGAATTATTCGATACGGATATTTTATAATATCAGTACCTATATATGTCCCATCTTTTTTAACAAATATCATTTCTACATTTTTCTTTTTATTATTTCCTTCAATAATTTTATACTCAATAAGTTTTCCATATTTGTTTTTTGCTTGTTCTAAATAATAATATTTATATTTACTCTTATAAAATCTTCTATTTATATACTGATATTTTTTAAACTTGGATAAAATTTCATATAAAGTATCACACATATATATTATTCTTGAGCTACCAACTGTTTTAGTTGTACCTAGAAACCATCTACCTTCATTATCTTTAATTTTACAATAAACTGTCTTATTAATTCTTATTGTCCTATTTTCAAAATCTACATCTTCCCAAGTGAGTGCAAATACTTCTCCTGTTCTCATACCTGTAAGAAAGGAATATATAAATGTTTTGTTTTTATTAAATCTAACTAATATTTTTTCTATTTCTTCTTCAGTATATATATGAGTTATATTGTTTTTTTTACCTCAAAAGATAACGCTCTAGGTATTTGTAAATCACTTGCTGGATTATTCTCAATAAACCCAAAATAATATGCAGCATCTCTTAAAGAACTTTTAATAACTTTTTGATAATTTCTTAATGATTCCTTTGTACTAGATTTTTGATATAGTTTTAGCAATGTTTGATTTAATAAATATGGTGTTATGGTATTCAATTTGTACATACCTATTTCATGCTTTATTGTTCCAAATGTTTCTTTATATCTTCTTGCTGTTGAGTACTTGTAATTAATCTCAAAATACTCTTTCATCCAATAATCTAAATAATCAGAATAAAACATTTCAGATTCTTGTTTAATTCCACCATTTATAAATTCATTATATGCCTTTTGTCCTGCTACAAAAGCTTCATTCTTTGTTCTAAAACCGCTTTTTGTTATCTGTTTTCTTTTACCATTTACTTTTCCAACTTCAAAACCATACTGATATACATTCGCTCTTTTTCTTATACTAATCATTTTTTCACACTCCTTATTCTTTTGATTAATATTTACAAAAAAGAATTAGCAGTAATCCACTAATTCTTTTTTAACCTATTTTAATTTTGTAAACAAAAGTTATTAAATCTCTTTCCAAATTCACTTGCATTTAGCATCATTGGCATACCAGAACTTGGTCCACCTAATGATATTGAATGTAATGTTGCGGTAATTAAGCCATAGTTTTCTAATTGTAAAATAGAACTTCTAATTAGCGAAATATCTGTGTTAGGTTTTGTTATTTGAAGATCAATAACATTACTATTTTTTAATACAAATTGAAACAATTCAATTTGCATTGGTGTTATTTGAGATAATATATTTAAGAAAAGTTTTCTTTCTTCATAATTTCCATTTGTTGGTGTTAACAAAATATTTTTAAAATATTGTTTATATAATTTTCTTTTATATTCTAAATGCTCAT
Source organism: uncultured Clostridia bacterium (assembly GCA_944391795.1). Classification (GTDB taxonomy): domain Bacteria; phylum Bacillota; class Clostridia; order TANB77; family CAG-508; genus CAG-269. The sequence goes on along the minus strand of CALXUW010000005.1, from coordinate 5,471 downwards.
TTTCAATTTTATCAGTCAACTCATCTATTAGTGGAATTAATTCATCTTTATTATGTTCCTCTATACTAGGTATACTCATACCATTTAATTCTTCAGCAACTTCTTTTAAAGTTTGTTCTATTCTTTGAAATCTTTGCTCTTGTTTATATCCAAAATATAAAGTTGCAAGTGGTCCACCTACATATGGGATTGCTTGCAGTCCAGCATTTACTGCTAATTCGAATTTTTCTTTATTATTCATAATTTTAACTCCTTTCTAATGTTTTTAAAAAAGATGTCAACAAATTTATTTTTGCTGACATCCTTTATTTTCAATGGATTTTGTCCACATTTTTATTTATTGGGTGACAAACAATAAATTTGTTACCTTTTTTAATTTTGATTTTTCCCTTATTTTATGCTACTTTCCGCAGCAATTCTTATACTTTTTACCCGAACCACATGGACAAGGATCATTTCTACCAACTTTTGGTCCTTCATTTCTAATAGTCCTATCAACATCTGTTCCAATTTTAGAACCTCCGTCAACACTATGAATTGCTTCTAATGCTGCACCTGTTATTTTAACTGTTTCTTGTCTTTTTGTTTCTCCTTGACTTCTTATATGCATTAATATTTTTGTTACATCATATTTTATGTCATTTACCATTTCGTCAAACATGTCAAAACCTTCTAACCTATATTGAACAACAGGATCTTTTTGACCATATGCACGAAGTCCAATACCGTTTTTTAATTCATCCATACTGTCTATATGATTCATCCATTTTTCGTCGACTACTTTAAGCATTACAACTCTTTCTAGTTCTCTCATTTGTTCAGAGCCTATTTCTTCTTCTTTTTTAGCATATATTTCATGTGCTTTAGATTTTAACTCTTCTCCAATTGCTTGTGGATTTGTCTTATTTGCTTTTATGAAGTCTATTATGTCTATTCCAAAGATGTTCATTATTTCATTATTTAAAGATTCTTCATTTAATTCTTGTGATTCTCCTTCTATAAACATGTTTGGCAGATTTTGCGCAACAAATTCTATCATGTTTATAATATTATCATGTATGTTTTCTCCGTCTAGTACTTGTCTTCTTTGTTTGTATATAATTTCTCTTTGAGCATTCATAACATCATCATATTTTAATACGTTTTTACGGATGCTAAAGTTTCTTCCTTCTACTTTCTTTTGAGCATTTTCTACTGCATTTGATATCATTCTAGAATCTATTGGAAGGTTTTCGTCTGCTCCTAGAGTATTATATACTTTAGTTATCATGTCTCCTCCAAAGATTTTCATTAAGTCATCATCTAAACCAATATAGAATTTTGATTCTCCTATATCTCCTTGACGTCCAGAACGTCCACGTAATTGGTTATCTATTCTTCTTGATTCATGTCTTTCTGTTCCTATAATTTTTAGACCACCACTTGATATTACTTTTTCTTTTTCTTCTTTTATTTTTTCATTGTATTTATTTACTAGGTTTTTAAAGTCTTCTCTTACTTTTAATATATCTGGATTATCGGTTTCGTAGTAAGTATCAGCTTCTTCTATTAATTCGTGAGGTACTTTATTTTTTCTCATTTCTTCTTTTGCTAGATATTCACTATTTCCACCAAGCATAATATCTGTACCACGTCCTGCCATGTTAGTTGCAATTGTTACAGAACCATATTTACCTGCTTGAGCTATAATTTCAGCTTCTTTTTCATGGTATTTTGCGTTTAATACTTCGTGTTTTATTCCTTCTTGTTTTAATAATTTACTTAATTTTTCTGATTTTTCAATTGATACTGTACCTACTAAAACAGGTTGTCCTTTAGCATGGCTTTGTTTTATACTTTCTACAATTGCTTTGTATTTTGCATTTTCATTTTTATAAATAACATCATTTTCATCTTTACGTATCATTGGTTTGTTGGTTGGTATTGCTACAACATCTAAATTATAGATTTCTTCAAATTCTGCAGCTTCAGTCATTGCTGTACCTGTCATACCTGATAATTTATCATACATTCTAAAGAAATTTTGGAATGTTATTGTAGCTAGTGTTTTTGATTCGTCTGCTATTTTTACATGCTCTTTTGCTTCTATTGCTTGGTGAAGACCGTTATTATATCTTCTTCCATACATAATACGACCAGTAAATTCGTCTACAATTAATACTTCTCCATCTTTTACAATGTAGTCAATGTCTTTTTTCATAACTCCATGTGCACGTAATGCTTGGTTTACATGGTGTACTAAACTAGAATTTTCTAAATCGTTAAAGTTTTCTAGCCCAAATGCTTCTTCTGCTTTTTTGATACCTTTTAGAGTTAAAGATGCAGATTTTGCTTTTAAGTCTACTATGTAGTCATATTTTTCATTATCTTGGGCTTGGTCAAAATCTTTTACATCTTCTTCTACTATTATTTTTGGTGTTAATTTGCTTACAAAATTATCAGCTTTTTTATAAAGGTCTGAAGATTGATTAGCTCTACCTGAAATTATAAGTGGAGTTCTTGCTTCATCTATTAAAATACTATCGATTTCGTCTACTATTGCATAGTGTAATCCTCTTTGAACTAATTGGTCTTTATAAATAACCATATTATCTCTTAAATAATCAAATCCAAACTCATTATTTGTACCATAAGTAACATCTGCTGCATATGCTGCTTGTTTTGCTTTTGGTTCCATTCCTGCAACTACTAGTCCAACAGATAGTCCTAAGAATTTATATAATTTTCCCATCCATTCACTATCTCTTTTTGCTAAGTAATCATTTACTGTTATAACATGTACGCCTTTTCCTTCTAATGCATTTAAATATACAGGAAGTGTTGCAACTAAAGTTTTTCCTTCTCCTGTTTTCATTTCTGCAATTCTTCCTTGGTGTAAGATTATACCTCCTATTAATTGTACGTCAAAGTGTCTTAAACCAAGAACTCTTTTTGATGCTTCTCTAACTACTGCAAAACTTTCTGGTAATATATCATCTAAGGTTTTTCCTTCTTTTAATTGTTTTTGAAAATATTCTTTTTTTCCTCTTAATTCACTATCACTTAATTTTGAAATTTCATCTTCTAGGCTATTGATTTTTTCTACCAATGGCATTACTCTTTTTACTTCTTTTTCACTGTAAGATTTGAATATTTTTTTAAATATGCTCATTTCTAAATTCCTTCCTCTCAAGTTTTATTTTTTTACTTTGTTACTATATCACTAAAATATTATTTTAGCAAGTAATTTTGGTATATTTTTTTGATAAGTACATAAATTTTAATAACATAGAAATTTTAAGTTAGGAAAGAGGATTTTTGTATGTTTGTATATAATGTTAAGATAAATGGTAGTACAGTTTTTAAATATTTTTTTGCTTTTGTTGTTTTTATTATTATTTGTATTTTAGGTGTGGTTGTTTTCAAGATTTTTAATGGTGCTACAAATCATTTTGAAATTTCTAGCTGTAAACCACAATCTGAAGTATCTAAAATTTCAGCAGCTAATTATACTAATGTTTTAAAAACCGTGCATGAAAATATTGATAGTTATGTTGGAATGAAAATTAATTTTACAGGGTATGTATATAGAGTTTTAGATTTAAAAGAAAATCAATTTGTTTTGGCAAGAGATATGATTATTTCTTCTAATTTTCAATCTGTTGTAGTTGGTTTTTTAAGTGAGTTACCTAATGCTAAAGATTTTAATGATAATACTTGGGTTGAAGTTACAGGAGAAATTACTAAGGGAGATTATCATGGAGAAATACCTATTTTAAAAATAGATGAAATTAAAAAAGTTGATAAACCATCTGAAGAATATGTGTATCCTCCTGATGAAAGTTATATACCTACAGATGGAATATTATAAAAATTAAATGTTTAAAAAAGCTGATAAGTTTTATCAACTTTTTTAAATTTCAAGTTCGAAATTTGGTGTTTGTGGTGTCTTTTTTCTTTTGGAATTTAAATCTATTCTTCCAGAATATGTATTTCCGTTATTTTCATCACTTAGGCGTAGTGTTTTAATTTTCTTAGCATATGCACTAGTAGATCTTTTTTTCATAGTCTCTTCATCTCTTTGTGTGAAAACAATATTAATGCCGTGGAGTATCTGCAAAATCTTTTCTTAAATCTGATCCCAAGAATACGGCATCAGCACCTTTATTGTATTTTGATTTAATCCAATCATTTGCTATATTTAAATCTCTAGTGTAATATTTATATACATCTTGTACAAATTTGAAATGTCTTAATATTTCTACTCTTTCATCTTCTGGAATTATTGGTGTTTTATGTTTATGTTCTTCTACTAATTCATCTGCTTTTATACCTACTATGAGTCTTTTACTTCTCCCGTGAAGCTATCATTAAATTTTCTAGATGTCCTGCATGAAATAAATCATATGTTCCAGGAGCATATGCTAAATCAAATTCTTTTGGTCTGGAAGTTCCTTTTGTTTTTAATAAACTTATAAATTCTAAATAAGCTTGTTTGGCTTGTTTAGCTAGAATTCTTTTGTCTAGAGTAAATACTGGGAAAACAAAATCTATACCTCTTATTTGTTGCATTATTCTCATTCTATCTTCTAGACTCTTAATTGGAGTATTCAAGCCTAAAATTTCGCATAAATTTTCATCATAAATGCCTAAACCAAATGCAGTTGAGCCTTTTCCGTCTACTTAGTTGTATTTGTTTATCTAATTGCTGTAAATCTTTTGCTCTTAAAATATCATAAGCACCATAAGTATAAGTAATCATACTTTTCCTCCTATTATATAATATTTTTATAATTAAACCACTTTATGTCATTTGCTAATACTTCTTTTTCTACATCTTCTAAATCATAATTGGAGATTTCGTCTATGAGTTTACAAGCTAAATTTAGATTTAAAAACTTAGGACAGCCTTTTTTGAAAAACACTTGATTTTCTATTTTTTTTGGCAAGGTAACATCATATTTAGAGATTAAAAATTCGTTTGTCATATCATAATCATCATATATTTCAGGTTTAGAAAAAGATGTTAAGTAGTAATTATAAAATAAATAATCAGTTACTAGATGCAAAAAATAGCCTTTATTAAAACTATTGTCTATTTTTTTATTTTTTAAAAATTCTAATAAATTTGTATATGCAGGTGATTTTCCGTAATGCGTTTCTGATTTTATCTTAGTTAAATCTGGTGCTATTACTCCATTTATAAATTCTTCTTTTTCTTCTTTTTTTGAATGTTTTTTTAAATATTCTTGAGCTATCGCTATATGTATTACATAACCTGGCATAATTTTCTCCTTTTGAAAAAATGTATATTAATTACTATATCATATATTTACAAATAAGTCAATATTTAGCGGGTTTATTTCAGGATAAAAACATGAAAAAAATTTTAAAAGTTCTAAAATAATATAAAAATCAATAAGAAACAGTTCCCAATATATAAAAATTACGATATAATATCTTTGAAATGGAGCAAAAGAAAAAATGGAAAT
>CALXUW010000004.1 GCA_944391795.1 uncultured Clostridia bacterium | reverse complement strand
CTATTTTTCCTTCTATTGCCATCTCTATTGATATTTTTGCATATTCACTGTTATCTATTGTGAAGTTTTCTTCTTCACTTAATATTTTTAAGAAGTATTCTCCATATATTTCTTTCATTACTTTGTTTGGTATTATTAACTTTGGATATGTTCCTATTACTTTTCCTATTGTTAGGTATCCTAAGTAATATAGCATTGATAACATTTGGGTTTCTCCAAATTCTATTTCTGGATTGAATTTTTCTGTTATCTCTGTTATCATGCCTTCTCCAGTTATTGTTTTGTCTATCATTTCTAACCTTTTTTCGCCTTTACATAGTCTTAGCATGTTTCCTATTTTATTGTAATCACTTGCTATATTTACGTCTACTAAGTTTTCTGGTATTTCTTCATATTTTACGTATTCATTTAAGAAATATAGGCACATATTTGAATTGTATAGTTTACTTTCTTCTTTTGATTCTAATGAAAATTTATATCCATCATAATTTTCTTTCATTATTGGTAGTAATTTTTCTTGCTCTTCTTTTTTTATTTGTTGTGCTTCCATTAAATTTATTAATTCTTCTTTAGTAAATCCCATCATTTCGTTAAATGTTCTATCTCTTGTTAAATCTTTTATTATATTAAACCCTGATGTCATGCTGTCTAATGTTATTGGAGCTACTCCTGTTATAAATATTCTATCTACTTCGCTTTCTGTTCCTTCTTTTAATATTTCATACCATTTTCTTATTTTTCTATTTTTTGATACTAAGTTTTTAAAACTATTCGTTTGAAATCCTAATAATTCATTTGCAAAATAGTCATATTCATCTATTATCACATACATTTTTTCCCCTTGTTTTTGATATTCAAATGCTGTCATTAAACTATTTAATAACCCTTCTGTACTTAGCTCTAGATTTATATAAAAATCTAATTCATATTTATTTATAAATTTTTGTATACTATCTATTACTTTTTCTTTGAATCCATCTAGTGTTGTTTCTTCATCTTTTGTGTTTATTCCCGAAAAATTAAATCTTAATATATGATAGCTATTTTTTAATCTTGTTGGATTTTTTCCTATGTATGTTTTTCCAAATAGTTCTTCAAATTTATCTTCTTTTTTTACGTCATAATAATTTTCTAGTACACTTGTAAAAAGTGTTTTTCCGAATTTTCTTGGGCGTAAAAACATTACATATATTTCAGACAGATTTTCTAGTTTTTCTATATATTTAGTTTTATCTACATAGTAGTAATTTCCTTCTATTAATCTTTCATAATCGCTTATTCCATATGGTAATTTTTTCATGGCTATTACCTCTCTTTTCTTATTTTTTCAATAACATTTTACTAGATGAAAAATTAAAAAGCAAGAGGGACAATTTGGGACGTTTCCCAATTGGACATTTTGTCCAATTGGGAAACGTCCCAAATTGTCCCTCTTGCTTTTCTTTGCTTAATACCCGACACTTTTTTATAGAGCCTTTTTTATCTTTTTGTAATGATATTTCTTGTCTCAATTTTTAATTACAAAAAAACAACCTTTTTGTTAAAATATGGTTGTATCAAAAAAATCCATATACAAAAGAAAGGTTGTTTTTTATGAATTTATTATATAATACTCAAGCTTCTCTTTCAAGTAATTTGGCTAAATTTTTTAAATTTGTTTCTCCTTCTATTTCTAAACCTCATTTAAAAATTATTCCCTTTATTGTCCTTGGTATGGTTCAGTCTGAATCTGTTGTTACTTCTGATATTGTCAAAATGCTCAAAGGTGACTTTTCTCTCGTTTCTCCTTCTTCTTCTATCAGAAGGCTTGAAAGATTTTTTAATAATCCTAAATTTGATGTTTACAATTTTTATCATTCTATTATTTCATATGTTATTTCTAATTTTAAATCTAAAAACAATAATGTCTATATTTCTTTTGATCACATGTTTTGTAGAGATTCTTTTACCATTTTTCTTCTTTCTCTTAAAATTGGTAAACAACGGTATCCCTCTTTGGTTTCGCTGCTTTAAAGGTATGAAAAATTCAGATGCTTTTAATATTTCTCTTATTATTGATAGCATCTCTTCTGTTTTTTCTTTATTTAAAAATAAAAATTATAATCTCATTTTTCTTGCTGACAGATGGTTTAACTTCCGCGAAATTATGCAGCATATTGATTCTCTTGGTTGCACTTATTGCATTAGAACTAAGTCTAATCTCTCTATCGAAATTGATAACTTTCATAATTCTGATATGATTTCTCATATCTCTGATATTGAGCCTCTTTTTTCTAAATCTATTTTTTTTGATAGTGTTAAAATTACTAAGTATAAATTTCATACTAAACTTGCTGTTAGTAAATCTTCTTCTCATAAAGAGCCTTTCTTTATTCTTACTAATGGTAATACTAGAAATGCCATTAAACACTATGGGTATAGGTTTGGCTCTATTGAATCTATTTTTAAAAATCAAAAATCTAATGGCTTTCGTTTAGAAAGTTCTAAAATGCGTAATCTTCTTTCTTTTTCTACTTTATTTGGCCTTATGTGTGTTGCTCTTCTTTGGCTTACCATTTTAGGTGCTGATTATTCTAAGAACAAATCTCATTTTAAACATTTTTTTAAATTTCGTTGTTCAAAGAAAAATGGCGCTAATTTCAAAAGAACTATCTCTCTTTTTAATACTGGTCTGCTCTTTTTTAATTTAGCTTTCTCTTCTACTTCTTATTCTGTAATTAAGTGTAATTTTTTGCTCTATGATATTTAATTTTTCCTCATTCCATTTTTTACCATTTAGAATGGTTTTTTTAGCATGTGCTTTTTTTTATTTTTTCTTTCTTTTCTTTTACTTATATGTGAAAAATAGTACTCCTTTTACATGTATTTGTAAAATTTGTACTATTTTTTACTTTTTCTTCAGTTTTTGGTCGCCTTTTTTTGTCTTGATTCTATTGCAACTCTAAGATTTCATAAAAACTGTCGGATACTAAGGGGATTTCCCCCTCCAAATGCCTTTGCCAAAATCCTACATATTTTTTTGCCAAAAAACTACAAAAACTCTTGACATTTACAGTATACATAATTTTATTTTTAAATATAAAAAAAGATATACCACGACAGTGGACCAAAAATATTTTATTAGGTTTTCAACCCATAAAATATTTTTGATTCATTATCTTGTCATACTATTTTCATTTTTCTTGGTATTTATCCGTTATCTAATTCACTATTCTTTTTAGATTAGTTTAAGATAATGAATACTTGAATTTAGGTTATTCGCATTTTTAATATGTGTGTTTACATAATTTAGTTGGTTGCATTTCCTCAGTATCAGTCTTACAAATATAAAGTGGGGCGAAAACCGATGCTGCCGTCGGCGGGGGGAAGGCCACCGTCGACGCGATTGTAGGCCGGATAATCTGAACCGGAAGTGTAGCAAGAGCCTCCACGAGTGACCTGATTGCCAGAGGTGTCCGCTTCTGTAGTCCATTCCCAGACATTTCCTGCTAAATCGTATATGTTATTTGCAATTGTTTCTTTATACTCTCCTGTTTCTATCAAACTTATCGTTCCTTCAAATGTATCGTTATTATAGTTCCCCCAACTTGAACTATCCATAGAAATTTTTTTAAAGTCTTTATCTCCCGTTTCTATTAACCATTGTAAGGTTCTATCCCATGCTGCTCCACTTAGTAACTTGCTTTGTACTGCTCCTCCTGTATACATACTTTCTGCTACTTTTTTTGCTCCGTTTCCATTATCTTCGTATGGTATATTGTTCCATACTCCAATTCCTTTTTTACTTGTTGGTTTTATTGTTCCATCTATTGTTGTTTTTCCTGTATCATCTTCTGTTGATTTGTTTGTCCCTGGCACTCCTGCTTCATATCTTGCTATATAAAATCCTCCGTATTGATTTACACTTTCATATAAACTTTGCGTTTCTGGGTCTTCTATATACATTGTTTCTAACATAGTATCTAGCTGTCCTATTT
>CALXUW010000003.1 GCA_944391795.1 uncultured Clostridia bacterium | reverse complement strand
GAAATAAAAAGCTGAATCCATTGTTATTATTGCCTTTGGATATTTTTTTGAATATAAAACTAATGGATTTACATATTCTTTATCTGAATATAATCCTTTTTCCAATTTATATACTTCTCTCTTTTCCATAGCTTTTTTTATATTATAGTCTGTATTATATTTATTTTTTAATTCTTTATATGTATAAATCATAATTATTTCCCCCAATAATATTTTAAACTAATTGTAGGATAAAGTCAATTTCTTTCCGACAATTAGTTTAATTTTTTTCATAAATTATATTATTTATTATAAACTTTTATTTAGTTTTAATTCATTGATATTAAACTTTTTTATTTTGATTATTTATTGTGTTTCTATTAGTTTATATAATTCATGGTGTATTTTTACACCATAAATTATACTTTTGAATAGCTTTACTATTTTGTCTCATATTTGTACAAATAATGCATGTTTTCTAAGGATAGAGGATTTTATATCTTGTCTATAATTTTGATTAATTATATAAAAGCTTCTTGCTCCAATTTACTATTATTTTTTATCATTTCATCTATTATCTCATAAAAGTCATTATATTCTTTATTTTCTTTTAATTTAACTAGTTTATTTTTATATTCTTCACTCATTTCTTTCCAATACTTTTTTTTGCTATAAAAAGCTTCTTTGTCCATCATATATGGTTTAAGATTTGGTATAACTTTTCTTAATCTTGAAAAAATTTTAAAACCTCCAATATCTATGTCACTCCAATGATAAAACTCACTTTCTTTTGTTGCTTCATACAATTTTTTAAAAAACTGACCTTTAATTTCTCCATACATGCCCCCATGATAAACTACAAATTCATTTTTGTTCATTTTATTTTGAATATAATCTATATAATTAGCTTTATTTTCGATAAATATAATTTTATTTGCATTTTTTATTTTTAAATTTTTCATTTTTCTTACGCTATAACTATTTATATAGCTTCCGCATGGTTTCTTTTTTATATTCTATTTTTTCGTTCTTTATATAACACTCTAAATCTCCACAAAATTCTAAAACTTCTGGATATTTTGAAATTCCTACTTCTAGTAAAACATTTTCATCTGTGTATTCTTCAGCATTTTCTAGCAGATATGTTTTTATTATTCTAACAATAATATGTTCTATATTTTTTTCGAAATATTTTGAATCTCCAAAACAATTTATGCTAAGTACTCTTTTTAATATTTCATTTGCAGAGTCAATTTCTTTTAAAACTTTTAAAATATCATTTGCGAATTGATACGGAAGTAAATTGTTTGTTTTATGTTTTTCTTCAATATAACAAATCATATCATTTCTATATTTTTCTATCCAATCTTGTTTAAAACTATATTGTTCTAAACTTTTTAATATTTTATTATTTAAGTTTTTAATATCTTCTCTACCTACAATTTTATATGCTTTAAATACATTTTCTTTCTTAAGCCATATTTCTTTTAGTATATTTCCGCTTCTCATATGGTTCCCATGAATAATCTATTATGCCATCACGTTTTAATTCATATATGCTATCATGAAAAAATTTTTTTGTTTCGTAATTTTCTATATTATATTCTTTTACGTTTTTCATTTTTAATATAGTTCTTCTGTTTGTTTCTTCATAAAGTGATTTACTTCTCTCATATTTATCTAGTAATTTTTCTAATAATATCTTTTTATAATTCATATTTTTACCACTCTTCTTTATTAGTATATTTTCTTACAACTATTTCGTGTTCCTTTGGATTTAGTACTAACAATGTTGAATCCACTAATTTTTGAATGTCTTGTAACTTTTCTGGTGGGGCTGCAAAAATAGCTTGGAATCCAATCTGTCTTAGTAATTTTATACTTTCTTCTATTCTCTCACTATCCATTTTACTAAATGCCTCATCAAATACAATTAGTCTTGCAGTATTATCATCATTCTTTATTCTATACACTTGTGCAAATGATGCTAGTATTGAAATATAAAATGGCGTTTGTGTTTCTCCTCCTGATTTTTTTAGCAATGTTTTAGACAGTCTTTGCTCATTGCCTTGCTTATCTTTTACAATAAGATCAAAATTTAGGTAAGTTCTATAGTCTGTATATTCTTTTATATTTTTTTCATATTCTTCATCTGAAATTGCAGTATTTATATCTGCTACTGTTATCTTATCAAATAATTCTTTTATTTGTGCTTTTACTTCATCTATGTTAGATTTTAGCTTGTCTAGAAATTCTATTCTAAATTGCTCATAAGCTTTTTTTCTAGAATCTTCTATTTTTTTGGTATATTCAGGAAGTGTTATTTCCTTTAATTTTTTAAGCTCCTCTGTAAATTCTTTATTACTTCCGTCTTGTATATTATAAGAATATTGATATTTTGTATTATAGTCGCTTCTTTTTTGTACTAATATTTGCTTTATTTGTTCTTTTTGGTTAGCTGTATGTTTTATATTTCGTAAAAATACTTCTATTATTTTTTCTGGTGTTCTCTTTAAAGCTTGCACATCATATTTTTCTTTTCCAATGTTCTCTTGCCATTCTTTTGAATAGTTTTCGTCTATTTGTTTTACTTTAGAATCAAGTGTATTATTTTTTTCAGGTATTTCTTGTTCTATATCGTGTTTTATATCTGATTCTAATATTCCTATATTTCTAGTATTTTGAATTATTTTTTCTCTAATTTTTACACTAACTTCTTCTTGTTGCTTAATCTTTTGGGATATATTATTTAGCCAGAACATATCCATTCCATCTAATTCGTCTTGTGCCTTTTTTCTTGTCTTTAAATGTTTTTCTTTCTCTTTTGACTCTTTAATGCAATCAGTAAAGTATAAAATATCTCCTATGCTCAAGTTGTCCATCTCTTTTACATTTTCCATTATATCTATTATTGATTGCTCATTTAAGATTTTTCCTTTTATTTTTTCTAATTCTTCTTGTTTTATTTGTTTTTGTTTTTCTAAAGCATTGCTTCCTATTATTGGATATTTGTAGAAGCTCGGATTTATTTTTCTTAGCACATATCCCTGATATAGCATGCAATCTGATGTTATTGCTATTTTATTAGTTCGCAATTCACCTATTGTTTCACACTTTATAACTCTTCCTAATAAATAGTTAATATATACTCTTGCTAATTTATTTTCTGTAATAATTTCTGTAGCTAAACTATTTTCATTTGGCACAATATTTTCTTTTTGTATTTTTTCTATATCTACAATACCAAAAGAATGAATCCTATTATCCTTTTTTGCAAATTCTCTATAGATTTTTGATGCTTCTTCAAAAAATTCTGGTTCAATTATTAAATATTTCTTTTGAGTATTTAAATATCCTTCTATTGCATTTTGCCATTTAGGATTTTTTATTTCTAACAAGTCAGCTAAAATAGATATGTTAATATTTTTACTAGTTTTTTCTTTTAAATTATTTTCTAATTGTAATTTAAAGTTTATTAGTTCATCTTCATAAGGATTTATACCTTTTTCTAGCTTTCTTATATCATCTTCTAAATTTTGCTTAATTTTTCTATCGTTTTCAACTTCCTGTTTTGTAGCATAAAAAACATCATTTCCTAATTTAATTAAACCACTTATTTTTTGTCTTAACTCTTCTATAGCTTTTATTTCTAAAACATTAAAATTATTTTCATTTATGCTTTCTAAATATTTTAATAAGTCTTTTATTTCTTTTAGTTCATCTGTTTCTTTAGCTATTATTTTATTTTTAATTTTTTCTAATTCTAAGATATTAGCATTCCATTTTAGACTATGATTTCTAAATGATTGAATACTTTTATTTTCTAGGTCTTTTATCCTATTTATTTCTTTTGCTTCAGAATCTATGACATTGTTAAGTTCTTTTCTTTTTATTTCCACATCAGATTTTGCTCTGGTTTCTTTTAGTTTTTCGATTTCTTCATCTAATTTATTTTTATTTTCTTCTAAAGCGTTTGTTTCTTCTTCTAAATTTATTTTTTCTCTTTTTTTACTTTCTACTTTATTTTTTAAATTTTCTAATTCTTCTAATAATTTTTGTTTTTCTGCTCTCCAGATTAAATATTGTTCTTCTCTTTCTTTGGATGTATTTTCTATATATGAATTATATACATCATCTATTTCCTGCAATTCTTTTTCTTGTTCTTTTAGTCTTGATACATTTTTTAATAAATTGTTGTATTGTCTTATATTTTCTTGCATTGAGGTTATATCAATTTTATTTTTTACATCACACACATATTCTACAATAAATTTTTCGATGTCATTTATTGGTGTAAAGGTAACCGCTTTTTTAAACAGGTTAAAGAATTTTTGATTTAGCCCTCCTAATTTTCCTCTAAGTGCATCTTGATATTGCTTATTGCTACTATAAAATTCATATTTGGGGTTATTATATTTTCTATTAAAGAAACTTTTTAAATCTTTAAATGAAAACGGTACATTATTCTCATCAATAAATTCATTTTCTGGAATTTGGTCATTTAGAGAAAAAAAGTGGTTTTCTATGTCACTGTCTTTATATACATCAAAAACAACTCCAAGTGAAAAATACTTTCTAGTTACTTTATCATAAAATTCGCATACAATATAGCTAGAAAATCTATCATTTCTTATGTACTTATATCCAACATCTCCGTCATCTCCAATTTCTCCTTTTAAGTATCCTTCCAATGTTCTATTAGTCTTGTCGTTCGCTGCTTTATTAAAAAAAGTTCCTCTTGTATCTCCTAATATCAATAATTGCATTGCATCTAATATAGTAGATTTTCCTGATCCATTTTTTCCCACAATACAAACCTTTTCTTTTCCTATAATCTTAATATGAATATTTTCTTTTAAAATAGTATTTTCAACTTTTAGTTCTTTTAAAGATAAATCTAAAATAACTTTTGAATTGTGAATTTCATCTTCATTATGAAATTTAGCAAAAATTTTTTCTTCTACATCTGGTGCTTCTGTAAGTTCTTGATTTTGCACTCTATTTAGCATTGCTTTAACATTTTTCATCTTCTTTTTTAGTAATCTTCCTCCACTAGGATTTTGCCTAGTTATAGTTTCTAAATTATATCTTACGCTATTATATATATCATTTATTCTATGAAGCTGTTTTTCTTGTTCTCTTTTTTCATATCTTGAAATTTGATATTGTTTATCTATTAAATTATTTCTTTTTTCTACATATTCTTTATATCCAATATGTTCATAAGTATATCTTGCTTTTGTTTTATTATTTATTTTCTCCAAATGTAAAATTCCATTTGCTACTTTTTCAAGCAAAACTTCGTCATGTGATATAAAAATAATAGGTACTTTTGAAGTTAATATAAAATTTTCCAACCACTCCAAAGTTTCTATATCAATATCATTTGTTGGTTCATCTAATAAAAGCAAATCTGGCGAATCTAATAATATTTTAGCAATTTGCACTTTTACCTTTTCTCCACCACTTAGATTTCCAATTAACTTATTTTCAAATTTATCATAATCTAAATTTAGTTTCTTAAAAATTTCATCTAATTTATAAATTGTTGCATATTTTTCATAATCAATTTCTGAATCGGGTGATTCTTTTAGGAAATAATCTCCTACAATTTGGTTTTCCCAACTGCTTTCTAAAAACTGTTTTAAATATCCAATACTTAAATTATTTTTTATTATTTTTCCTGTTACATAAGTATAATCTTTTATTAATTCTTGATTATAAATACATTTTAATAAAGTTGACTTTCCATTTCCCTCTTCACCAATTATTGCAAGTTTATCATTTTTATTTACAGTAAAACTTAAGTCTTTAATAATCTCTTTTTCACCTTTTAGTGTTTTTATTGTTAAATCTTTTACTTCTAGCATAGTACCTCCTTTCAAAAGCGACATAAGCTTTTTAATATAAATTTTAGTAAAATTTCTTGGTTAAATAAATAATGCACAACAACTAATTTAGATTTAGTTATTGTGCATAAAAAATAATCTTCTATTTTTAACTTTAATTTATAAGTTAGATTAATTTTACAAAATAAATATTAGAAATCGCATAATAATTCTTTAAAAACATAAAAACTAAACCTAAGTTAGGCTTGCATTATTTAGTTGTTCTTATAAGAATTAATATACATTTCACACCTCCAAAATTTAATCTAGCCATATTTTAACATACAAAAAGGTTGCTTGTCAAATATTATAATTTATCATTTTGAATATTTTTCTAAAAATTCTTCTAATTCTGTTTCATTACTAAAAATCTCATCAAAAATATTATACAAAGTATCAGTTGCTTCATATTCGCCAATTGCATAACATTTTTTTCCTAATCCATAAGCAATTCCTGACTCAATGTGTGCAGCTTTTCCAGCTGGCAAAACAAGTAACAAATTTTTTGAATTTTTTTCTCCATCCAAATCATTATGAAACAAGTTCAAAACAATATCACTTTTTAAGTTTAAAGATTCAAATTCTTTTTGCTTTTCTTCTGGAGTTTGTTTTTTATTCCCATATCCCCAATTTTCTTCGTTTTTCAAAAAGCAATAATAAGATATCTTATATTTATCAAATAAATCACATATTTTTAATATATTTTCTTTATTTCTAGCTCTGCCTGCTATAAAAAATTCATATTTATTTTCCATAAACATTCTCCTTCATAAATTATTTTATCAAGTTATTCTTTAAACAATATGGAACCACTTCATTTTTTAATGTGTTGGATAAAATATCTTTTCCATATTCAGAAGTGTACCACTTAAACTCTTCAATTTCTTCAGAAGTGGTTAATTCTCCTTGTAATTCTCCATTATATTTAAAAACGTAAAAATGTATAGGTGTTTTTCCATCACTAGTTGCTATTTCGTCAAATTCCATTACTAATTCAAATAAATTATGGTCTAAAACAACTTTATCTCCAAGTTCTTCATGGCATTCTCTGATGGCTGCATCTAATGTACTTTCTCCTTCTTCAACTTTTCCTCCTATCATCTGAAAAGTTGATCTTTTTCTTGGTTTGTCTATTAATAATTTATTATCTTTAAAAAACATTGTACCTACAACTTTCATTGTTTATTCCTCCTTTACAAATTTGTGTTTTTACTTCTAATAAGCCCCATTTTTAAATGTTCTATTGACAAGTAAGGATATTTGTATTTTAATTCTTATTTATTGTTTAATTTCAAATTCGTTTGAATATATATCAATATACTCGTTATCATAAATAGGTTTTACTATTCTGTATATTCCATTAGGCAATTTTCCATAATATTTTTCTATATCTAATTTTTGTGTTAATTGATTGTTTTCATTTAATTCATAAGCTATATCAATCCAAGATAAATCATCAGTTATATAGTTTAAATCTTTCCATTCTTCATTAACTTTTTCTTGAACTCTAAATTCGACACCCCAACCATAATGGTCTACATTATTGTCTGTAATTAATATTTCTACTGAAGAATTAGTTATTGTATTTGATAAAATCTCAATAGTCACATTTTCAGGATTTCTATTAAATTCCATATTATCTGCTGGTGCTTCTATTTCATTTTCATTTGCAACATTTACTCCCTCTGGAATATATGAATTTGTGCTATTACTTGAATCTGTTTTTTCATCTTTCCTAATACCTAAAATTATAACTATTCCTATAATTACAATAATTAATATAACTAAAACTGCTATTATAACTTTCTTGTTCATTAAAATTACCTCCCACTTAATTTTAGTATTCTATTTTTTTCTATTCTACATCATGTCTTGCAAGTATTCTTGCAGGTGTTTTTCTTAGTATTTTAAATAATGGTAATAAACCAACTATTATATTAAATAGGTAAACTAACAAAATACTAATTCCAACGGTTTGTAAATTTATAATAAACATTCTATCTACATAAGGAATTTTTGAAACTTGACTTAATATATATGTCATAAGAGCTATTCCTGGTATGCTTGATATTGTTGTAATTGCAATGATTTCTCCAACAAACATTCTATAAATATCTTTTTTCTTTACCCCTATTGCTCTTAATACTCCTATTTCTTTTATCCTTGATAAGAATGATGATCTTATCATTAAGTAAATTTCTATCAAAGATATTGCAAGTATAACTACTGCAAATATAACAGAGCTTTTTATCTCTTCTTCTTTATTATTAAAATAATCTTGCTTGTCCTTTTCATATCTATCTATAACGTTTAATTGGTATTTTGTTTGCAATTCATTCATAACACTATATTTATCTTTAGGATATACCATAAATCCATTACTTTTTGATATTACATTATATTTTACTGTATTACTATTTACTAAATAGTCTTGCCTATTTGTTTTACTTTCATAATATCCAACAACTTTTAATTGTTTTCCATTTACTTCTGTTTTTATTGGTTTATTAAGTTTCATTTCTTCTTGATTTGATTTATTTACTATTGTTTCATAATCATTTTTTGGTAATCTACCTTTTGTGATTTTTATGTCATCTAAATATAGGTTATAGTCTTTTACGTTTTCTTTAGATTCCTCGTTTGTATTAAAATATATTCCTATTCCCATATCACTTTGTGTCATATTATTTAATATATTTATAAATACCTTTTTATTTACATAAATTGATGATGTGTTTGTATTTGAAAATCCTACTATTGTAAAATCCTTCATTCCTTCTATTGTTACTACTTTATTTAGTAATTCTTCTTCACTCTTAATTCCCATAGCTGCAAATGTTGAAAAATCTTGACTAAGCATATTATCTATAATTTTTTTATCAACTACTATCTCGTATTCATTTTGAGGCATTCTTCCTTTTATTAGTGTTTCAGGTTTCATTTTTTCAATATCTACTAGTGTTCCTGAAAGCTCAAATGAGAATGTTGATAATTGGTAATAATTATCCATTTTCATTTTAAAGCTAGCATTTCCATTTCCAGGAAGCATATAATCTATATTTTCTAAGCTCTCATATTTAAGATAATCATCTACATTTACTTTTGCCATATCTACCTGAAGATAGTTTTTATCTATCTTAATATAATCAGATTCTTTTATGTTGGTTGCTCCTGCTATATTGCTTACACTATATACGATAAACATTGCAGAAGCAAAAAATCCTAAAAGTAATATCTTTTTTAATATAGAATAGTTTAAAATTCTATTAAAACCTATTTTTATTGATTTTAAAATTCCATATATAGAGCTATATCTTACTTTATATTTTTTGTTTATAATATTGTCTAAATTATAACTATATTTTTCATATATACTTTTATCAATTTTTTTGTAATGATCATTAATAAGTTCTATGGCTGAATTATCATCTACTACTTCAATTTTTTTATTTTCTGCTTGAATAAATATATTTCCATTTTTAATTGCAAGTTTTATATCTATTTTTTCGTTTTCTTCATCTGCATATATATCAATATTTAATTTGTCATTTTTTATATTTTTTATATCTTTAAAATCTTTTAGATAGATTTTATTATCTAGTCTATATTCTAATGACTCTTTTGATTCATTTTCATAATTTTTTATTACTTTTCCATCTTCAATTTCTATTATTCTAGTTGCGTAGAAATTTGCCAAATCTACTTCATGTGTTACTAAAATAACTAGTTTTTCTTTTGAAATTGCTTTTATTATATTCATTATTTCTAATGAATTTTTACTATCTAAGTTACCTGTTGGTTCATCAGCAATTACTATACTTGGATTTTTTACGATTGCTCTTGCTATTGCTACTCTTTGCTTTTCTCCTCCAGATAACATTCCGAGCTGGTCTATTTTTGTATCTATACATATTTACCGCTTCTAAAACATAATTGACCCTTTTTTCTATCTCTTTTTTATTTTTTAACCCAATCATCTTTAAAGAAATAGCAATATTATCAAATACAGACATATTTTCTATTAATTTATAATCTTGAAATATATATCCAATATTTAAATTTCTTATTTTATCAACTGTACTAGATAATCTTTTTGTTATCTTCTTTCCGTTTATGTATATTTTTCCTTTATTTACTTTATCAAGTCCCCCAATAGCATTTAAAAGTGTAGTTTTTCCGCTACCAGATTGTCCTAAAATTGCTACTAATCCTTTGCTTTCTAGTTCTAGAGATGTATTGTTTATAATATGAATTTCGTTTTTTCTTCTTCTATTAAAATATTTATTTACTTTTTCTAATTTTATCATATCTCTACACCTCCTCATTATAAGTATTTATTGCTGTGTTTTTAAATAATTTTCTAGCAAATTTTATTGATATTAGCCTTGACATTACAATTAGTATTACATACATTAAAATATATTCTTTAAAGCTTAGATACTGGGTAATTTTTGAAATATATTCTAAGTTAATGATATTAATTTTTACCATATAAATAAATACTAATAATATAGCATAAGATAAGGTTGCATTAATAAATAATTCGATGTCTAGTATTCTTCTTACATTTTTGTAGGTGGCTCCTAACATCCTTAATGTAGTATAATATACATTTCGTGATTTTAATATTATTTTTATAATCAAATATGAAATGAAAAATAATACTATAATTAAAACTATTGTTACTACAACTTTTATTATTCTAATTATTGTTTTATATGTTTCTCCTTGTTTTACTTTAAAATCTGTTACTTTTTTTGGGTTTAATCCTAAGTTTTTAAGGCTTAACATTGTTTCATCTATTGCATTTACATCTTTAACATATACACTAGATTGGTATGATGGTTTATTGTATAGAGAATTATAATCGTTTCTATTTATAAAGATTTTATATCTATTGTTATCATATTTGTCTAATCCTGTTAACTTCTTAAAGTTAGATTTTGTATAAGTATTTGATATTGTTAAATTCAATTCATCTTTATAATAAATATTATCTATGTATATATTTATAGGTTGATTTTTTATTTTATAATTTTTAAATTGATATTTAAATTCATCATCTACTACAGCTTTTCCACTTGGTACTACATCACTAGGTTCTACTACGTATTGCACATATTGATTATTTAATAATATTTCTATATTACTATAATTTTTATTCATATCACTTCTAAGTTCGTTTAATATGTCTTTTGAAACATAAAATTTATTTACATAGTTGGTTTTGTCTTCATAAGTTTTTATTCCAACTATTGTTACATCTCTTACAGTTTCATCACTCCATGCATTTATTCCTTGAGATTTTAATATTGAAAATGTTTTATTTAAAATCTCATCCATTCTTTCTTTTGCATAAAATTCATCTTTATTAATTTTTAAAATAATTTCATTTTCATTTTCTGGCATTCTTCCATAATCAACATTCTCTTTGAAGTTCTCTAAGTCTTGTACATTTCCATAAAGACTTATGTCATCTTTCATTATTGATATTCCACTATCTACAAATACATCGTCTTCCATTATGTAATCAACATTTGGTAATGCTTTTATTTTGTCATATTCTTCACTTGTAAAAGCTGTTCTGTTGTTTTTATTAATTAAAATTCTTTTTTCTGATAAATCACTAAAAGCCATGCTATATCCATCGTCTTCTGTTTCCGCCTCTGACATCTGGAAACTAGCATATTCTGCTAGAATAGCAGAACTTATAAAGAAAAATACTGCAAATAGTAGTAAAAATTTAGTTGCTATATTAAATGTGTTTCTGAATCCTAATCTATATTTGTTAAATATACTTATATTGTTATATTCACTTTCTTGAATTTTTGGTTCTTCTTCTATCTTTTTTATTTCAGTATTTTGTATTATTCTACCATCATGCATTTTTATAATTCTTGTTGCATATTCTTCTACTTGTTCTATATTGTGTGTTACAACTATAACTAGTCTTCCTTTAGCTACATTTTTTAATATTTTTA
>CALXUW010000002.1 GCA_944391795.1 uncultured Clostridia bacterium | reverse complement strand
AGAAGTCTATGTGAAGATATAGCAAGAAAAATAGGAACAGTAGGATATATGAAAGAATTAATCAGATTAAAGGTGGGAACATTTGATATAAATAATTCTATAACAATTGAAGAACTAGAAAAAAACGCTAAAAATCAAGAATATTTAGACAAAAAAATAATATCAATAGAAGAAGTTTTTAGTCAAAAAAACAAAATAGTACTAAACGAAGAAAAAATAAAATTATTCTTAAATGGAGTAAAACTAACAAAAAAACTTGAAGATGGAATATATAGAATTTATGATAATAACAATAAATTTATAGGTATAGGCTTACTACAAAATAATTTATTAAAAAGAGATATAATCATATAGTTATATTATAAAAATCATTCTCATATACTTAAAACAAAAGAGTATAAAGGAGTGATTTTTTTGTATTATATTCAAGAAACTGACAAGCTAAATTTTTTGTTTAAACTATTTAATATAATAAAACTAGAAGAAAATAAAATAATACTTCCAATAATAGATGAAGAATTAACTTTCAAAAAAGCACAAAAATTAGCACTTAAAACTAAGAAAATATTAGATAAAACAAATTGCAAAAAAGTAGTAATAAGCAAAAATATAAAAAAGCAAGAAAAATATATAAATAATCTATATACATACAATATAGACATAATAGATGGGAAGTGGCTATTTGAAATTTTATCAAATAAAGCATTAAAATATATAGTAAATAAAAATAAAATAAAAGCCCAAGAAGAGGTAGTTTCAATATTAGTAAATGATTTAAGCTTAAATATGTTAGAAAACATAAAAGAAATTGTACAAGAATATAAAGGATTAAATATTGTAACAAATCATATAAATAAATTTAAAAAACTAGAAAAACAAATATTAGATGAATATGGCACAATGATTACAATTACAAATAATAAAAAGAAAAGCCTATCTAAATCTAAACTTATATTAAATGTAGACTTTCCAGAAGAACTTATAAATAAATATATTATAAATGAAAATGCAATAATTATAAATTTAAAAGGAAATGTTAAGATTCATCAAAAAAGATTTAATGGTGTAAATATAAATGATTATGATATAATAATTAAGAATCAAGAAGGTTTAGACTTAGGATTTGATTATGACATAAATAATAAATATAAAATGGCAGAAGTGTATGAATCTCAAATTTATCAAAAACAGCCATATAAAAATATTATGAACAAGATATCAAAAGACAAAGTACAAATCTTACTAAATTATTAAAATTTCTTTAAAAGCTTTTCTTTTTTGAAAAAATATAATATAATAGTTTTGTTTAAAAATTTAAGTTGGCAAGGAGGTAAAGTAATGCCAAGTAATAATAGAAAAAATGAAAAAAATAGAAATGATAAACAAAGAAGAACAAAAAGTCAAAGCAAAGAGCCTTCTAAAAAAAGAAGAAAGCCACTTCCTAAAAGAAAAGAAAATGAAAAAGTAGATAAAGAAGAAGCTAATAGAAAAAGAAAAGGAAAGAAGAACAAAAAAGAAAAATTTTCAGAAAGACATCCAAAACTAATGATGACAATAAAAATATTAATTATACTTTTCTTACTATTATGTGTAATAGGAGCAGGAATTTTTGCAGGTATGTTTTTTGGATTATTTGGAGATGACTTTGAAATAACAAAAGACGAATTAAAAATAGGAGCATCTAATTCAGTAGTTGTTGATGCAAATGGTGCAGTTATTGCAAACTTAAGTGGAGATGAAAAAAGAAAAGTAATTACTCTAGAAGATATGGCAGAATATTTACCAAAAGCATATGTTGCAATAGAAGATGAAAGATTTTATGAACACAATGGAGTAGATATAAAAAGAACTGCAGGTGCAATTTTAAATACTTTACTTGGAAATAGCAGTTATGGTGGAAGTACAATCACTCAGCAGTTAGTAAAAAACATAACAAACGAAAAAGAATCAGAAGGCCTAGCAGGTATAATGAGGAAAGTAAAAGAATGGGCTAAAGCTTTCCAAGTAGAAAGAATGATTTCAAAAAATCAAATATTAGAATTATACTTAAATATTCTATTTGTCGGTGGAGAAGGAAACTTGCACGGAGTAGAATTAGGAGCAGAATATTACTTTAATAAAAGTGCAAAAGATTTAAGTTTAGCAGAATGTGCTTTTATGGCAGGAATTAACAATTCACCTATGTCATATAATCCATTTGATGAATCACAAGATAACACAGAAAAAATAAAAAACAAAACAAAAACAGTTTTAAACAAAATGAATGAATTAGGATATATAAATAGCCAAGATGAATACAATGCAGCAATAGCAGAAGTTGATGTAGGTTTAAAATTTAGCAAAGGAACAATGGTAAGTGGAAGCACATATTCTTATCATACTGACGCAGTAATAGACCAAGTAGTAACACAAGTTATGGAAGAAAGAGGAATTTCAAGACAATTAGCAGAAAACTATGTATATAGTAGTGGTCTTACAATATATTCAACAATAGATAATACAATACAAACAAGAATGGAAAAAAAATACAAAAAAGATAAATACATAAAATCAGGTAGAAACAAAGATGCTAATGGAAATTTAGTAAATGAACATACAGAGTCTGGAATGGCAGTAATAGACTACAAAACAGGAAATGTTGTAGGTCTTGTAGGAGGACTAGGAGAAAAAACAGGAACAGGATGGAATAGAGCAACTCAGATGAAAAGGCAAACAGGTTCTTCAATAAAACCAATAGCAGATGTAGCACCAGCACTAGAAGAAAAAATAATAACAGCAGCAACTCTTTACATGGATGAAAAAACAGACTTTGGAAATAATTACGCACCAAAAAATGACAATAACAAATATGATAATAAACCAATTGATATAAGAAGATTTATAAAACTATCAAGAAATGTTCCAGCAGTAAAAATAATGAAAGAATTAACACCAAAAAAATCAATAGAGTACTTGAAAAAAATGGGCTTATCATCTATAGATGAAACATCAGATAATGTTTTATCATTAGCAATTGGAGGAATGACACATGGAGCAAGTCCATTAGAGATGGCAGCAGCTTATGGAACAATAGCAAATGATGGTGTATATATAACTCCAACATTCTATACAAAAGTAGTAGACTCAAGTGGAAACACAGTACTTACACCAACCCAAGAAAAAACAAGAGTATTTTCTGAACAAAATGCATATATAACAAAAAATATACTAAAAGAACCAGTTAAATCAGGAGGAACAGCAACTTATTGTGCAATATCAGGAATGGACGTAGCAGCAAAGACAGGAACAACAGACAAAAATTATGATAGATGGCTTTGTGGATTTACTCCATATTATGCAGCAGCAACATGGTTTGGATATGATACAAACGAAGAAGTAAGATACAAAGATTTCCCAACAAACCCAGCAGGTCAAATTTGGGATGCTATAATGACAGATATTCATAAAAATCTAGAAAAAGCAAGCTTCGTAAAACCAGATGGAATAGTAGAAGCAACAGTATGTGATGCAACAGGATGTTTAGCAGCCTCTGGTTGTGCCTCTCACAAAGAAATATTTGCATCTGATAATTTACCTACAAAATGTGAAGGACATGGAACACAAAAAATATGTGTAGAATCAGGAAAATTAGCAAATGAATATTGCCCAGAAACTAAGAACAATGTTTATGGAGCAGTAGTTCCAAAAGAACAGTTAGATTT
>CALXUW010000001.1 GCA_944391795.1 uncultured Clostridia bacterium | reverse complement strand
AGTGAAATATTGTTTTGGTAAATACTTCGGTTGTATTTTTAGAAAATTCTCTTTTCATATATACCACCTTCTTTCGTATTTTTCACTTATATTTTATCATCTTTTTGTGCGAAAAAGTTATTTTTTTTCCAAAAAAACATAGCAACTTTTTCTTGATTTTGTTATGTTTTTTGGTTTATTCTTTTTTATTCGTTATTACTGATCAGCTAATCTTGATTACAATCAGTTCGCTGAATTAAATCCGAAATGCTCTTTTGTATTTCTTAAACAGCATATCTACGATTAAATGCCCGTTTTTTAAGTATTTTCTTTTTATTTATTTTTTTGTAAAATTTGATATAATATTTTTAGATTAAATAAAAATATTTATATTTTTTTGCATGACGAAAAGCAAAATTGCATTATTTTTTAAAAAAATTCAAACTTAAATGCCCTTTTGCTATATTAATTTATTTTATTACTCGTCTGCTTATTGTTATTTATTTTTGTTTATTCTTACTTGTCAAACTTGTATTTTTTATACATGTTTGAATATTGATAGTTTTGTATGATTTTTCGTGATTGTTCATACAAATCTTGATCGGTATAAATATTTAAGTTTTATCCGAAATGCTCTACCAAAGTGTTTCGGAGTTCACTATTTATATCGATTCTATATGCTAATTCTAATCATCTAAAAAAGTTTTTATATTCCATTATTTATCACCTCTTTTTAGTAACTTTGGTGATAAATTAACTTCATCTGGATGTATTTTTATTACACCTAATTTATTTATTATTTCTTCATTAAATGTTAATAATATTGCATTGTACGGTGTTTTTCCATTTAATATATCTCTACTTGTACTATTTATATTACTCATATATTCCCACAAAAGTGCTATATCTTGCAAAAAGTCTATTCATCATTTCATATTTAAAATTACAATTTAATGCTTTGTTTGCATATAGCAAGGCTTCTTCCATTTTTCCATATCTCCAATACATCGATAATATTTTATGATACATAAACCAATGATTTTCTTCTAAAGCTAGATTTTTATATTCTCTGGTTTCACATTCCAAGTTATTATCATTAGCTTCCATGCATTTACTAAAATACAATCTTGCTTTAATTCATACATCATTTCTATAATGAAATCTTTCAATGCTTTTTAGTGCTTCTTCGCATATATTTATGCATTCCTCATATCTATATAATTTTTTTAATGCTTTTGTTTTGTATTGATAAAAGAATTCTTTTTTTGAAGCTTTTTCTCTTTCTTTTCCTTTAACATCTTGAAATTTAAACACTTCTTCTGGTAATTCGTTCGGATTTAGACAATTAAGCCACTTTAATATCTCCTTATAGTTAATTTTAGCACTTTTCATGTAAATTCTAATCACTTTAAAGATTGTTAATACATATGGATTATAATGTTCTTGTTCTTTAGGTAATTGCATTATATTGTCTTTTATAAAATTTGCTTCTTTTATAAATTCATTAAAATCACTATCTTCATCTTTTACAAAATCTTTAATATAAACTTCATAAATACACCAACATAATAAATTTTTAATGTATGTATTATTAATAATACTTTTGTTGTTATAACACTCTCTACAAATATTTATAAATACTATTTGCTTGTTATTAGATTGAAGTACATTTCCATATTCATATAATAAATATACATCTTTCTTGCTAGAATTTGTCCATAATTGTTCTAATATTTCCTCTGCTTTAATTGTATTTCCAGCACCAACAAATTCTTTTGCTTTTTCTCTAGTGATATCTATTTTATCCATTTCTATCTCGGTCATAATTACTCCTTCATACTACAACCATATGTAATAATATTTATATATGAAATTTGCCACCAGTGGCAAATTTCAAAATACTAATCATTTTCTTATTCATTTTCTTCATTTGGTAACCTATTTATATACAAATTCAATTCTTCTTCAGTGGGTAATTTTTCCATTATTTCTTTAGGAATTGCATTCTTTACTCTATATGAAGCTACTCCTATTGGAGCATTGACATTTTTTAATGACCATTCTACAGTTAATTTGTCTTTATCTTCACAAAGCAATAACCCTATTGTGTCATTATCAGTTTATTTCTTCAATGTTTCGTCAACGGCTGTTACATAAAATCCTAGTTGTTCAATAAATTCTGGCTTAAATTCAGTGTTTTTCAATTCGACAACTATAAAGCATCTTAAATCTAAATGATAAAATAATAATCTATATAATAGTCATTATTGTTTGTTGAAACTTTATATTGATTTCCAACAAAGCTAAAGCCTTTTCCTAATTCAGGTAATATATTTTCCTTTGTAAATCAATTCAATGCTAATATAATTCTTATTTTTTAATGAATTTACTAATTTTGATACTTGTGTTATTAATATATTTAATAGTTCACTTATAGATTTATTAGTTAGATAACAATAATTGTTTTCTTTGCTTAAATATAAAATTATTACGTATATATACTTTTCTTTATCACTTAACTTATTATCTGTTAATATTTCTATTGGTATCCATACACCTTTTAAATTTAAGTTAGACATTCCCTCACCTTCTTCCACTCATTCGCTTCATTTTCAATTTT